>JAQXHW010000099.1 GCA_029007475.1 Oscillospiraceae bacterium
GACACCGTGCGAATATTACCTTTCCACCGCCGCGTGACGAAAAATCTCCCCCTGCTGCGCAGCAGGGGGAGATGAAAGAATCTATTCAATTAACATATTCTTTTTGTTTTTTAGTCTGTCTACTTGACAGGGGGCACATTATTTTCGCTTAGTTATGCGGTTTATTCGTGGTGGAGACGATGGGGATCGAACCCACGACCTCTTGAATGCCATTCAAGCACTCTCCCAGCTGAGCTACGCCCCCACGAACAATTGCTATATTAACACATCTTGAGAAAAAAAGCAAGTGTTTTTTCACTCTCATGCTCAAAAAAAATAAAGCCGACATTACTATCGGCTCTAATAATTACTGACAAATTGCTTGCTTCATTGTTTTGTAGGAAAGCTCTACCGCTTCGAAACTCGTGTTGCATCTCAGCTTATATACCGGGATTTTAGTTAAGGTTTCGTCCAGCAGTTCAAAGAGCTTACTCATTTTATCGGCCTTATCGGGATTGATGGTCTGGGACATAATTACGCCTATTGCTTCAGATGCAGTGAGCCTTATTATGCTGTTCTCCTTTGCCTGTTCCAAGATGCAGATTCCGCACAGGGGCACTAACACGTTGGAATTTATATCGTGCTTGCCTGAAAAGGGTGTACCGCAGATAAAAACCGTATCCTTATATATTTTTATTGCAGGCTTATCATCGTTTATAGAGATAACCTTTGAGCCGAAATACTTTCTCCAAAGGGATGCATGGGTTGATTTTCCCGCACCGCAGGGACCTGTGAAAGCAAAGCCGTAGCCATCAACACAAAGGGCTGAGCTATGAAGAAAAAACGCGCCCTTCATTATGATTTCATCATAAAATTTTGCTCCTGCCAAAACGTACTCGGCCAAATCCTTATCGGCTGAGTATTTCTCGGCATAAGAGGAGATCTCCTCGTCGAAAATTTCAAGTGAAAGCTCAGGCTTTACACTTTGGTCCTTAGCGATATACTTTTCGCTTCGGTCCTTGAGTCTGCTATATTTCGGGGTGAATTCTACATAGAAGTCGCATATTGAATAAATCATGTGTGCCTCCTTTGCGGAAATCATAAATTAGCTTTATTAGTTTTTCTCCCAAGGTTTTATATCCTTAACTTCGTTATACATTTCAACATAGCTTTCGTGACGGGATTTCGGGATTATTCCCTCGTTTACCGCTTCCAACACGGCGCAGCCTTTTTCACATATATGCATACATGAGGAAAATTTACACTCGGTAAGATAATCCTCAAACTCAGGGAAACAGTACATAAGCTGCTGTTTATCCCAAAGCTGATATCTCTCTAAGTCCATTGTGGAAAATCCCGGAGTATCGGCAATATAGCCGCCGTTTACTTTGAAAAGCTCAACTGTTCGGGTTGTATGGCGTCCCCTTCCCAGCTTTTGGCTTATTTCACCGGTTTCAAGCTGCAGGTCCGGATACAGGTTATTTATGAGAGTTGATTTTCCAACGCCGCTGTTTCCGATAAAAGCAACTAACTTTCCCTTAAGAGCGTTTCGAATTACATTTACGGATTTCTCATCACCCTTTGAGCAGGAAAACACTTCAAAGCCCGCCTTTGAGTAAGTCTCTTCAAGCTCATCACAGCCCATAAGGTCGGTCTTTGAAAACACAATATATGGAGAGATACCAAGGCTCACAGCCGCTGAGGTGAGCTTATCAATAATCAATGTACTGGGTACAGGCTCAACAGAAGAAACCACAATTACAAGCACATCAATATTCGAAAGTGCAGGACGTATGAGAAAATTCTTTCTCTCGTGAATTTCCTCAATGCTATGGTAACCCTCGGACTTGAGAGCTACTGTTACAAGGTCGCCTACTACCGGAGACTGGGATTTATTTCGAAAAGCGCCCCTGGCTTTACATTCAAGAATCTCACCCTCGGTATCGACATAGTAGAAGCCCCCTGTGAGCTTTACGATTGTACCCTTCGTTTCATTAATACTCTGCATACTATCCGTTAGTTTCCTTAGGCAATTGTATTCTCTGTGACGGGTACCGTTGGAATATATGGCTCTGTCTCGGTAGGCTGAGTTTCAGGCTGAATAATATTAACCTGGCCGCCGTCAATAGTAGCATAGAGACTTCCGTTGAAGTAAATACTTACACCGTCTGCGCTTGGAACGTAGACTGTATAGGATTTCTGATACTTCTCAACGGTATATACCTCGGAACTGCTCTGTGTC
>JAQXHW010000100.1 GCA_029007475.1 Oscillospiraceae bacterium
CACTCTAAAATCCGTTTCATCTATACTATTCCCACCTTCCAAATCCCTCGGGAATTACCATGAGCTTCGAGAAAAGAAAACGTCTTTACGATCTTGCCCTCAAATATAACGTGCTTATCCTTGAGGATAACCCCTACGGCGAGCTTCGCTACAAGGGCGAGGATATTCCCACGATTAAGTCCTTTGATACCGAGGGCCTCGTAGTATATGCCGGCTCCTTCAGCAAGATTATTTCCCCCGGTATGCGCGTCGGCTGGTGTGTAGCCCCTCAGGAGATTGTTCAGAAAATGACCGTTTGCAAGCAGGGCGCAGACGTTCATACTAACATTTGGTCTCAGGTGCTCTGTCACGAATTCATGACGAAATACGATTTTGAGGGACATCTTTCATTCTTAAGAGAGCTTTACTCAAAGAAAGCCGCCTACACCGTTGAGCTTCTCAGGGCAAATTTAAGCGACAAGGTTAAATTTACCGATATCGACGGCGGTCTGTTTATTTGGTGTACTCTCCCCGATGACGTGGATATGCCCGCCTTCTGCCTAAATGCAGTTAAGAACAAGGTTTGCGTAGTTCCGGGCACAGCATTCCTCACCGACGAAAACGAGATCTCCCACGATTTCAGAATCAACTTCTCAACTCCCACCGACGAGCAGCTTAAAAGGGGAATTGAGATTTTGGGCGAACTTACCAAGAACCTCTAAGAAGGAGAAAATATAATGAGCAACGAAGTAATTAACAATACAGAAGCTATCCCACAAAAAAAGAAAATAGTTTTCAGCGCAATTCAGCCCTCGGGAACAATTACCCTGGGCAACTACCTGGGCGCACTGAGAAACTGGGTTACCATGCAGGAGGAGGGCGAGCATAACTGCATTTACGCTCTTGCTGACCTGCACACAATCACGGTCCGTCAGGAGCCTGCGGTTATGAGAAAAAACGTCCTCGACGCCTACGCTTCACTTCTCGCTTGCGGCATCGACCCCGAGAAAAGCCCCTTTTTCATTCAGAGCCACGTCACCGCACACGCACAGCTTGCATGGCTTCTGAACTGTTACACTCAGTTCGGCGAGCTTTCCCGAATGACACAGTTTAAGGATAAGTCCGCAAAGCACGCAGACAACATTAACGCAGGTCTTTTCACATACCCCTGTCTTATGGCGGCGGATATTTTACTCTATCAGGCAGATTTAGTTCCTGTGGGCGCCGACCAGAAACAGCACCTTGAGCTTTCCCGCGATATTGCCGAACGCTTCAACGGCCGCTACGGAAAAACCTTTACCGTTCCCGAAGGCTTTATCCCCAAGAACGGAGCAAGGGTTATGAGTCTGCAAGACCCCACAAGAAAGATGTCAAAGTCCGATGAGAACGTCAACGGCTGCGTATCTCTTCTTGATACTCCCGATGTCATCATGAAAAAGTTTAAGCGCGCCGTTACCGACAGCGAAGCAAGAGTTGCATACGGCGAAGGTAAGGACGGAGTCAACAACCTTATGGCTATTTACTCCGCTGTCACAGGAAAATCCTTGGAAGCTATCGAAAACGAGTTTGCAGGCAAGGGCTACGGCGACTTTAAGACAGCCGTTGGTGAAGCGGTGGTTGAGGAGCTCAGACCTATCCGCGAAAAATACGAGGCTTTGGTTAAAGATAAAGCATATCTCCAGGAATCGTGGAGAAAGGGCGCAGAGTTTGCAGAAAGACTTGCACAGCGCACCCTCGACAAAGCAATGAAAAAGATTGGCTTTGTGCAGAGATAATTTTATTACATATTAAAAACAGGAAGCAGCCGAGGATAAATCGGCTGCTTTCTCTATACTACATATAATTTTTTACTTGTCTCCGTAGATACCGCCCCGGATAGGCTTCTCCTCTACAATCTTCCAATTTTTGAAATCTTTGCCGCTGCCGGTAATCTGATATGTATAGTTTACCTCAGGGTCGGTATTCCATGTCTGGAAATAGTGGGTACGAACAGGATTATTCTCTGCTGTTACCTCAGAATATGCAAGTCCGTAGTTATAGGAAGCGTTGATTCCTGTGGATTTTACGATCGATGCCGCTAAGTTGTCCTGAGAAACAGGAGCGTCGGACTCCTTAAGCTTAGCACCTGCGCTGCCCTTTTCCTTAACGAGCAACGCGGTAATCTTTGGAGCGGTGTAGGTTTTCTTATCTCCGTCCCAAAGGGTTGCGTGGTCGCCTGTGATGATTATGGTTGAGTCCTCATAAATACCGAGGCGCTTCATCTCGTCAATGTATTCATAGATAATCTTGAAACAGCCTGCCGTCTGAGGATAAGAGCCTGCGGCGGTGTTATTCTTAGGAACAGCGTTACAGTTCTCGTCCATTGTAAAGGGAGAGTGACAGCCGTTTAGGTAATAGAAGGTGTAGTTCGCCTTGCTGTCGTTTGTTTTAAGTCCGCTTTCGGCAAAGGCTTTGTAGAACTCGGGGTCATTGGTTGTGAACTGCTCGGGAGCTTTCTCAGCATCCTTTGTGTTTCTCTCAATGTAATCCGAAAAAGATGACTGAGAAACAGTCTGGGACTTAAAGGCTTCGGGTGCCCAATAATAAGCTCCAAGTTCGAACATTCTGAAGGCGAGATTCCAATGATCGGTTACCTCATAATCCGTGGAAATAAATTTGTTTTCAGCCACGGCAGGAACGCTGTTATAGGCATAGTAATCGGGGGCATAGAGCTTGATATCGTAGCCGTTATTTTTAAGGTCCTTGAGAAGATTAGAGTTGCTGTAAGCGGTATCCAAATACTCCGTCTTGCTCTTTGAAAAATCTGTATTTATGCCGGTAATAAGGGAGCAGACGCCGGGATATGTTCTGGGATATTTTGAGATATTATCGCTGTAATAGGTGAAGCCGTCCAGCTTCTCGGCAATCTCGGGTGAATTTTTGACGTACTCTTTGTAATAGTAGTCATCAAAACGGTCAATAAGAAAGAATACCACGTTATCGTTTGCGGAAAGCTCCCACATTCCCTCGGTAGTAAGATAACCCTCGCCGGTGTAGTCCTTCTTGGTAATAATTGCAGGAACCAGCATGGCGCTCTGCATAACCAAAGCAATAACAACAAGGAACGAGAAGATAGTTTTACAGAGCTTCTGCTTCTTAAGAAACATAACCATAACAACAGCGGCAATAATAATTGCACACCACAGCAAAATATTTGCGATTACCGTCCCCGCCGGAGTTGGAGCTACGTTTCCGTCGCCGGGCAAACCCACAAAGGTAAGGGTGGTAATGAACCGCTGAACGGTAGCGGCTGTCAAAAAGCCTACGCACAGAGCAAAAATAAGTCTGTGGACTATACCTTTTGTAAAATACAAAGCCGCCGTAATCACGAGGAATACTCCCAAGGACACCAAAATAAGAGGCCAGAGGAAATCCCAAACGGAGAAAATAAACTTTTCCGCATTTTCAAAGTAAGAAATGAGAGAAGACGCGATTATCACCACAAAGGGAACTGTGAAGCCCGTAAGAGCCGAACGCAGGAGCTTCTT
>JAQXHW010000101.1 GCA_029007475.1 Oscillospiraceae bacterium
AGAATCATTGACTTTCCCCTTTCAAACTGCATAAACTCCGGAATAGAGGCCGTGGGCGTACTCACACAGTACCAGCCACTACTCCTTAACGAATATATCGGCAACGGTCAGCCTTGGGATTTGGACGGTATGCACTCAGGAGTTACCTGCCTTAGTCCCTACGAGGCAAAGGACGGCGCCGACTGGTACTCAGGTACCGCCAACGCCATCTATCAGAACATCAACTTCATTGACCGCTACAATCCCGAATACGTTGTAATTCTCTCCGGTGACCACATCTACAAAATGGATTACTCGGATATGATTAAGGCTCATAAGAAAAACGACGCCGCCTGCACTATTGCAGTTATCGACGTTTCCTTGGAGGAAGCCTCCCGTTTCGGTATTCTAAACACCTACGACAACGGCGAAATCTACGAATTCGACGAAAAGCCTGCACATCCCAAAAGCACAAAAGCGTCTATGGGTATCTACGTTTTCAGCTGGAGTAAGCTGAAAAAATATCTTATTGACGATGAACAGAATCCCGAATCGGATCACGATTTCGGAAAAAATGTTCTCCCCTTGATGCTTAACTCCGGCGAGAGAATGTTCGCTTACGAATTTGAAGGATACTGGAAGGACGTGGGTACTATTGACAGCCTTTGGGACGCCAATATGGATATTCTTAACCCCAACGTCTCCCTCGACCTTAAAAACATTTACTCAAGAAATCCCATGATGCCCCCTCAGCACTTAGGCGAAAACTGCGAAATTCAAAATTCTCTTATTGCCGACGGCTGTGAGGTTGACGGAAAATTAGAATTTTCAATCCTTTTCTCAGGCGTTAAGGTAGGAAAGGGTGCTGAGATAAATTCCTCAATCATTATGCCGGGCGCAGTTATCGAGGAGGGTGCAAAGGTGCTCTACTCCATTGTTTCCGAAAACGCAGTTATCGGAAAGGGAGCTGTTGTAGGAGGACTTCCCGAGGACTTCCCCAACCGTGATGACTGGGGCGTTGCCGTTATCGGTGACGGACTGAAGATTGCCGAGGGCGCAAAGGTTGCACCCAAATCAATGATTTATGAGGATGTGGAGGTGTAACCATGGGAATTAATCTTGCAGGCATTGTTTTTGCCAATCTCTATGACGACAAGCTCCCCGAGCTTACCGCAAGAAGAACTATGGGAAGCGTTCCCTTTGGCGGAAAGTATCGTATGGTGGACTTCACCCTGTCAAATATGTCTAACTCAGGCATCAACAACGTTGCCTTAGTTACAAGAAAGAACTTCCACTCACTTATGGATCACGTAGGCTCAGGCGCCGCCTGGGATCTTTCAAAGAGAAGAACAGGACTTGTGCTCCTGCCTCCCTACGGCGGAAATTCCTTTGAAAACAGAATTGAGTCACTATACCATATCCACGGCTACATAGAAAATCTCTCAGAAGAGTATATTCTGCTTGCATCCGCGGACAACGCAGCAAATATCGACTACCAGAAGATGTTTGAGTATCACCTCAAGAGCGAGGCTGACATCACCATCCTCTACAAAAACATGGAGATTCCCGAAAATTCCAAGGCTTTGGTTGTTCTTGATATGAACGAGTCGGGAAGAATCACCAAGATGCTCATTGACCCAAAAATCACCGAGCCATGTAAATGTTTTACTGACTCAATAATCATCTCTCGCGCTCTTCTCTTAAATTTAGTTCACGAGTGTATGAGTCTTAACACCGTAAACTTCAAGAAGCACCTTTTACAGAACAATGTTGATAAGCTCAAGATTTACGGCTATGAATTTACAGGTCATTATTCCGTTATAAGCTCGCTAAGCTCCTACTACAAGGAGAACATAAAGCTCATGTGCCCCGAGGTAAGAGCAGAGCTCTTTAACCCCCAAAGACCTATCTACACTAAGGTTCGCGACGACGCTCCCTGCCGCTATGGCTTAACAAGCAAGGTTAAAGGCTCCTTAGTTTCTCAAGGCTGTGTAATCGACGGCGAGGTTGAGAATTCAATTCTCTCCAAGGGCGTTCATATTGCCAAGGGCGCAAAGGTTAAAAACTGCATAATCATGCAGGACACAAAAATCGGCGCCGGGGCTGAGCTTGAGTACGTTATCATAGACAAGGACTGCGTTGTTACCGACATGAGAAAGCTCAGCGGCTGCGAAACCTATCCCATGTATATTGCAAAGCAGACCACTGTCTAAGCAAAACAATAAATAACCCTTTGAAAGGAAGGATACATATATGAGAATTCTTTACTGTACCTCCGAGGCAAACCCCTTTGCAGGAAGCGGCGGACTTGCCGATGTTGCAGGCAGTCTCCCCCAAACCCTTTGCAGAAAGGGTCAGGACTGCCGCATAGTTATGCCTCTTTACGGTACCATTCCCTATGAGCTTAAGAGTCAGCTCAATTTCATCACCAACTTTACTGTACCCGTTGCATGGAGACATCAGTACTGCGGCCTTTTCTGGGCAAGACACAAGAACTGCACTTACTACTTCATTGACAATGAGTACTACTTCAAGCGCGACAAGCTTTACGGCTTCTATGATGATGCCGAGAGATTCGCTTTCTTCTCAAGAGCTATTCTCGAGATGCTCCCCTATATCGACTTCCACCCGGATATTATTCACACTAACGACTGGCAGACAGCCTTAGTCCCCACCTACTACTATCTTTTCTACTCCAAAAATCCTTGGTATTACAACATCAAAAACATCTTCACAATCCACACTATTCAGTATCAGGGTATGTACGGTTGGGAAGTTAACACCGAGTGCGTCGGTATCCCCCCCACGGAAACTAAGCTACTCGAGATGGACGGCAAGCTCAATATGGTTAAGGGTGCTATCCAGACAGCGGTTAGAGTTACAACTGTTTCTCCCAGCTATGCTTTGGAGATTAAGGACCCATGGTACAGCCACGGACTTCACCACCCCCTCAACAACAACCACTACAAGCTCTGCGGTATTCTAAACGGTATCGAGCCTCTTGATTGGGACCCTGCTACCGACTTTCAAATCTATCGCAACTATACCAAGGAAGATATGTCAGGCAAGGGCGAATGTAAGCGCGCACTTCAGGAGAGACTGGGTCTTGAACAGAAATGGGACGCACCTATGGTTGCCATGGTTACAAGACTTGTTTCTCATAAGGGTCTTGACCTTGTCAAAGAGGGCTTAAGAGAGCTTCTTGACACTTCAAATATGCAGTTCGTTATCCTCGGCACAGGCGACGAGGAGTACGAAAAGTTCTTCAACGATATGCAGTGGTTCTACCCCGGCAGAGTGAGCTTCTGTCACGGCTTTGTGCCCGAGCTTGCCAGAAAGATTTACTCAGGCGCAGATATCTTCCTTATGCCCTCAAAATCTGAGCCCTGCGGTCTTGCACAGATGATTGCACTTCGCTACGGTACTATCCCCGTAGTTCGCGAGGTAGGCGGTCTCAAGGACTCTGTATTCGACAGCGCTGACCACTACGGCAACGGCTTCACCTTCAAGAACTACACCAAAGAGGATATGGTAGGCGCAGTAAGACGTGCTCTCGCCGGTATTTGCGACAACGCAGGCTGGCATCAGCTTATGTGGCGCGCTATGATGAGCAACAATTCTTGGGAAAGAAGCGCCAACGACTATATTGTAGTTTACGAGGACACAATGCGCTGGGCATAAACAGGATTATTTGCAGCCCGGCAGATTTACTGTGTGTTCACGGTCTTAATCAGCTACTTACAGTTATTAACAGAAACAGCAAAGCCGACGGAAAAATCCGTCGGCTTTACTGCTTTCAAAAGCTCTCTCGTTCAGCTTAATACCCTGAGTGTGAGATAACTTCGGATATTTGCAAGGTTTAATCGGGTTTTCTTTTTCTCTCGGGAAGCTGAGATATTACAATCGCCGAAAACATCAGCGCACAGCCAACCGCCTCATAGCCTGTGGGAAGCTCTGCATTACCTGTCATTACAAGCGAGAAAATTATAGACGAAACAAGCGCAAAGGGACTCTCAAGGCTCATAAGCATTGCGGCTACATTGGGATTAGTGTACTTCTGACCGAATATTTGCAGG
>JAQXHW010000102.1 GCA_029007475.1 Oscillospiraceae bacterium
TCAATTACTGAGTCGGGACGGGCAAAATAAATGTATTCAAAAATGCAGAGCTTCTTAGCCTTTTTACCGCAGTGCTCCTTTCTGGAGACTACGCCGTTTTTGCTGAAAACAAGAATTTCTCCGGGCTCCACATCACGGATAACCTCGCCGCCCACCGCAGTAACAGCACAGCTTTCGGAGGCCACCACATACATTCCGTCGGGGGTTTTTCCGTAGCAAAGAGGACGGAAGCCGTAAGGGTCTCTTGCACATATAAGCTTTTGCGGCGACATCAGCACCAAAGAATACGCGCCTTCAAGTATATTCATAGCGGAGCTTACAGCATCTTCAATAGAGGACGATTTTAACCGTTCCTTTGTTATGATATACGCAATGGTTTCGGTATCGCTGGTAGTATGAAAAATAGCGCCCGAAAGCTCGAGCTTGTTGCGAAGCTCGGCCGCATTGGAAAGATTTCCGTTGTGCGCCAAGGCCATTCTGCCTTTTTGATGATTAACCTCGATTGGCTGACAGTTATTTCGGTTTGTTTCTCCGGTTGTGCCGTAGCGTGTATGAGCTACCGCTATCTTTCCTTTCGGCAAACGGGACAAAACATCTCCCGAAAAAACCTCGCTTACAAGTCCCAAATCTTTATGGGATACGAATAAGCCGTCATCGTTTACTACTATACCGCAGCTTTCCTGTCCTCTGTGCTGAAGCGCATAAAGACCGTAATAGGATATGCTCGCCAAATCACAGATTTCAGGCGACATTACACCGAAAACGCCGCATTCTTCGTGAATACTCATGCCTTATCACCCATAGCCTTCTCAAGTGCCGCTCCGACAAAACCCTTAAACAGAGGATGCGGTTTATTAGGTCTGCTTTTGAATTCGGGATGATACTGTACCCCCACATGGAAGGGGCGGCTGCTGATTTCCACCGTTTCTACGAGTCTGCCGTCGGGAGAGGTACCGCTGACCGTAAGCCCCGATTCTTCGTATGCTTCACGGTAATCGTTATTAAATTCATAACGGTGTCTGTGGCGTTCGCTGATTGTATCGGCTTCATAGCAGCGCGACATTGTTGTACCTGCTTTAATATTACAAACATATGCGCCGAGACGAAGTGTTCCGCCCTTATCAATATCGTTGCTTTGACCGGGCATAAAATCAATCACCTTATTTCGGCACTGCTCGTCAAACTCTCTTGAGTTGGCGTCCTTAATAGAGAGTACGTTTCTTGCATATTCAATAACGGCAATCTGCATACCGAGACAGATACCGAAATAGGGAATTTCTTTTTCTCTTGCATATTTCGCCGCGAGTATCATACCGTCAATACCGCGGTATCCGAATCCGCCGGGAATCAAAATACCGTCAAGACCTGAGAGCTTTTCATCCACGTTATCGGGAGTAATCTCTTCCGAATCAATCCAATGGATACGAACATGGGTATTGTGATAATAGCCTGCGTGGTGAAGCGCTTCCGCAACCGAAAGATATGCGTCATGAAGTCCAACATACTTGCCGACCAATCCGATATCGGTAAAGTGGGGTCTTGCCTTGATGCGCTCTACCATGGCAGTCCACTCTGTAAGGTCGGGATTCGGGGCGTCAATACCAAGTTCGCGGCAAACCACAGAGGAAAATCCGGATTTTTCAAGCATCAGGGGTGCTTCGTAAAGGTTGGGAAGTGTGATATTTTCAATAACACAGTCAGGCTTTACGTTACAGAACAGAGAAATCTTCTTGAAAATCGACTCCTCCAAAGGCTCGTCACAGCGAAGCACAACTATGTTGGGATTAATTCCCATTCCTTGCAGCTCTTTCACCGAATGTTGGGTGGGCTTGGACTTATGTTCGTTAGAACCGCTCAAAAACGGAACTAAGGTGACATGGATGAACAGGCTGTTCTCACGTCCCTGCTCCAGAGAAATCTGTCTTACAGCTTCAAGGAAGGGCTGGGATTCAATATCTCCTATTGTGCCGCCGATTTCGGTAATTACCACATCTGCGTTTGTCTTTTTGCCGACCCTGTAAACAAATTCCTTAATCTCGTTTGTTATATGGGGAATAACCTGCACGGTAGAGCCGAGGTATTCTCCGCGTCTCTCTTTATTAAGAACATTCCAGTAGACCTTACCGGTAGTCAGGTTGGAGTATTTATTCAGGTCCTCGTCAATAAAGCGCTCATAATGACCGAGGTCAAGGTCGGTTTCGGCACCGTCCTCGGTTACATACACCTCGCCATGCTGAAAAGGGCTCATGGTTCCGGGGTCAACATTGATATACGGGTCCAGCTTTTGAGCCGCTACCTTAAGACCTCTTGCCTTTAATAATCTGCCCAAAGAGGCGGCGGTGATACCCTTGCCGAGTCCCGATACAACTCCTCCTGTAACAAATATATACTTCGTCATCTTCTTAATTTCCTCTCACTTTATTTAGCTGTAACCGATTTCGCAATTTTTTGGTTTATCAACACATTACGGTTTATACAATTTACGATAATCCAAAATAATTTATACAGTTTGTTGTAATTTTCTATAAATCAATAAATCTGGCGTCCGTTGTGTGTTTTTTATTCCCATTCCACCGTAGCCGGAGGCTTGGAGGTTATATCATATACAACTCTTGTAATTCCCTTTATTTCATTTGTAATACGGTTGCTTGCTTTTTCAAGCACGTCATAGGGAAGTCTCGTCCACTCAGCCGTCATAAAATCATCGGTCGTAACCGCACGCAGGGCTAAGGTATAGCCGTAGGTTCTGGCGTCGCCCATAACGCCCACGCTTTTCATATCTGCCAGCACGGCAAAAAACTGATTGGTACTGCCCTCAAGGCCTGCCTTTTCCACTTCCTCTCGGAAAATCGCATCCGCCTCTTTATTGAGCTTTAATTTCTCCTTAGTAATTTCCCCGATTACACGGACTGCAAGACCGGGACCGGGGAAAGGCTGACGGAAAACCAAAGCCTTCGGAAGCCCTAACTTAAGTCCCACCTCACGAACCTCGTCCTTGAACAAATCGCTCAGCGGCTCAACTATACTTTCAAAGCTGATTACCTCCGGCAAGCCGCCGACGTTGTGGTGGCTTTTTATTACCGCCGAATCGCCTTTGCCGCTTTCTATAATATCGGGATAAATAGTTCCTTGGGCTAACACATCAATCTTTCCGAGTTTTTTAGCTTCTTCCTCAAAGACGCGAATAAATTCCTCGCCGATTATTTTGCGCTTTTGCTCCGGCTCGGTTATACCCGCAAGCTTTGAGAGGAATCTTTCCTCCGCATTGACGCGGACAAAATTCATGCCGAATTCGCCCTTGAAGGTGTTTTCTACAAAATCCCCCTCGTCCTTGCGCAGCAGACCGTGGTCAACGAAAACACAAATCAGATTGTCGCCGATTGCTTTATACAGAAGTGCAGCCGCAACCGAGGAATCCACTCCGCCTGAAAGCGCTAAAAGCACCTTCTTGCCCTTAAGCTCTTCTTTATACTGTTCGGCTGTTCTTTCGATGAAGTCCTCCATTTTCCATTCGCCCACACAACCGCACACCCTGAAAAGGAAATTATGAATAATGGCTTTTCCGTACTCCGTGTGCGTTACCTCGGGATGAAACTGAACGCCGTAAAGTCCTTTTGACTCATCCATAAAGGCGGCAACAGGGCAATTCTTTGTGGTGGCAATTACGGTAAATCCTTGGGGTACTTCCGACACATAGTCTGTATGGCTCATAAAGCAGCTGCTAGTTTTCGGCACACCCTCAAACAAAGCGCAGTCCTCCGCATACAAGGCGGTGTTGCCGTATTCACTTTTATGGGCAGCACCGGTCACTTCTCCGCCTGCCATAAAAGCCAAAAGCTGCGCTCCGTAGCAGATACCCAAAATCGGAATACCTAAATCCAAAACCTTGGGATCGAAATGAGGAGATTTCTCATCATAAACACTGTTGGGACCGCCTGTGAAAATGATACCCTTATAACCTGTGCTTTTTATATCTTCACAGGTGATTTTATTGTACGGCTTAATTTCGGCATATACCCTCTGTTCACGCACACGGCGGGCTATAAGCTGGTTATACTGGCCGCCGAAATCTAAAACAAGGATTTTTTCGTTCATTTCCTCACCGCCTCTAAAGTGTAATTTCTGCTGTACTGCGCTCTATGTTTTCAATCAAAGGTTTAATTTCATTCAAATAGTTTTCTACCTGCTGTATACATCTGCCGATATACAAAGAGGGAGAGAGGAGCTTTTCCATTTCATCAAGTCCCAGTCCGAACTGAGGCTCTTTGCTTAAGAACTTGAGTAAGTCGCAGGTGCCGCCGTTTTTCATTTCTTCGGTAGCCTTCATAGAGCATCTGCGGATAATCTCGTGAAGCTCCTGACGGTTACCGCCCTTTTTAGTTGCCTCCATCATAAGATTTTCGGTAGCAATAAAGGGTAGGTATTCACGGACGTTTCTCTCTATGATTTTCTCGTTGACATGTAGACCGTCGGTTACGTTCTGACAAAGACGGAGCACCGCATCCGCACAGAGAAAGCCCTCCGGCATAGAAATTCGTCTGTTTGCAGAATCGTCAAGAGTACGCTCCAACCACTGTGTAGAGGCGGTCATAGCTGCATTGGTAACGTCGGAAATAAGATAACGGGATAGCGAGCAAATTCTCTCGCTTCTCATCGGGTTACGCTTGTATGCCATAGCCGATGAACCGATTTGATTTTTCTCGAAGGGTTCTTCAACTTGACGGTCATGCTGTAAAAGTCTAATATCATTAGCCATTCTGTACGCACTTTGCGCAATAGCGGAAAGCGTGCTCAAAATTCTCGAATCGAGCTTTCTCGGATAGGTTTGGCCGCAAACGGAAAATCTGCGCTCAAAGCCGAAATCGCTTGCAATCATCTCGTTCATCCTGTCGATTTTTTCGCAGTCACCGTCAAATAGTTCCACAAAGCTCGCCTCTGTACCGGTAGTACCTCTGCAGCCTAAGAATTTGAAGTTATCAAGAATAAAATCAATTTCCTCCAAATCTGCGGCGAAATCCTGCATCCAAAGGGTTGCTCTCTTGCCCACGGTAACAAGCTGCGCCGGCTGATAGTGGGTGTAGCCCAAAGTAGGCAAAGCCTTGTATTTTTCGGCAAAATCAGCAAGGTTTGCAATAACCTTTAACAGCTCGTTTTTAAGATAGATAAGAGCGTCTCTGTAAATAATTATATCGGCATTGTCGGTAACATAACAGCTTGTAGCGCCGAGATGAATAATACCCGCGGCTTTGGGTGCCGCAACACCAAAGGCATAAACGTGCGCCATAACATCGTGGCGAACCTCAGCCTCACGGCTTCTGACACATTCATAGTCTATGTTATCAATATTGCTTTCCAGTTCGGAAATCTGTTCTTCGGTTATGGGAAGTCCAAGGGCTTTTTCTGCCTTTGCCAAAGACACCCACAGCTTGCGCCATGTTTTATAGCGAGTATCGGATGAAAACAGCTTTAGCATATACTCGGATGCATAACGTGAGGATAAGGGGGATTCATATTTTGAAGTCATTCTTTTCTCCTTAATTGCTTAGTTTTTTAAGTTTAGCTAATACAAATATTTTGCCGAAAGCTCAGCGACACCTTTAACAGCATCGCCGCCGGAATATATAGAGGTTTTCTGCTACTTAATAATGATGCTTTCACGTTCGGGTCCTACCGAAACATATTTAACGGGACAGCCAACGGCATCTTCAATAAACGTCACATACTCCCGTGCGGCTTCAGGTAAGTCTTCCCATTTGCGAATACCTGAGATATCCTGCATCCAGCCTTTTTTATACTGAATAACAGGGGTTGCGTCCTTCAGCGCTGTCGGAAACGGGAAACGGTGAATTTCCCTGCCGTCGAGCATATAGGCTACACAGACAGGAATTTCTTCCATATTAGAAAGAACGTCTAATTTGGTAATGGCAATTTCGGTTGCCGCCTGAACTTCGATACCGTAGGCGGTTGCAACCAAGTCCATAGCACCCACACGGCGGGGTCTGCCGGTTTTAGCGCCGTACTCATTTCCTGCCTTGCGCAAGGCCTCAGCCTCATCGCCAAACATTTCCGATACAAAGGGGCCTTCTCCGACACAGGTGGAATATGCTTTTACAACGCCTAACACCCTGTCAATTTTGGCACCCGGGAAACCCGAACCGATAGGAGCATAGGCGGCTGTTGTGTTTGAGGAGGTTGTGTAGGGATAAATACCGTAGTCCAAATCTCTGAGGGAACCGAGCTGTGCTTCAAAAAGTATTTTTTTGCCGTTTTTATGGGCGTTTTTCAAAATCTCGCCGGTATCACAGATAAAGGGTTTGATTTTTTCGCAGTAGTTCGTAATCCAATCATTGATATCGGCCTCGCTGATAGGCTTAGCTCCGTAGACTCCGGTAAGAGTAAGGTTTTTCCATTCAAGCAAGTCCTTAAGGTGCTGTTTCAGCTCCTCATCATAGAACAGCTCTCCTGCAAGAACTGTTTTCTTTTGGTACTTATCTGAATAGAAGGGTGCTATTCCCTGCTTCGTAGAGCCGTATTTTTTATCGGCAAGCCGCTTTTCCTCAAGCTCGTCCATTTCTCTGTGCCAAGGAAGCAAAAGGGATGCGCGGTCGCTGATTTTAAGGTTATCGGGCGTAATTGAAACCCCCTTTTCCCTAACGGTACATATTTCATTCCATAGGTTCTCGGGGTCAAGGGCTACGCCGTTACCTAAGATACTTACTACACCGTCTCTGAAAATACCCGAGGGTAAAAGATGCAGCGCAAATTTGCCCTTGTCGTTAATTACTGTGTGACCGGCATTACCGCCGCCCTGATAGCGGACAACAACATCGTAATCCTCAGTCAAAAGGTCAACCATTCTGCCTTTGCCTTCGTCACCCCAGTTAATTCCCACTATCGCACAGTTTTTCATATCATTTACCGCTTCTGATTCAACAGGCAGATTCATAGCTTAACCCTCCTCGTTGGTAATTGCATTTTCTAATCGATTCATAATTTCGAGATATGCCTCTTCAACGCCGCCTAAATCTCTGCGGAATCTGTCCTTATCGAGCTTTTCCTGAGTTTTACTGTCCCACAAACGACAGGTATCGGGACTGATTTCATCTGCCAAGACAATGGTACCGTCAGAGAGTCTGCCGAACTCAATCTTAAAATCAACCAAGGTTACGCCGCACTCGCTCCAGAACGCTTTAAGAAAATCGTTGACCTTGAATGCATAGTCTTTTACGGTTTCAAGCTCTTCCTCGCTGCAAAGACCCAGGGCTACTGCGTGATATCCGTTGCAAAGCGGGTCGCCGAGCTCATCGTTTTTGTAGGAAAATTCAAGGGTAGGAGTTCTGAAAACCTTGCCCTCGGGAACACCGTAGTTCTTCGAAAAAGACCCGGCAGCGATATTGCGTACAATAACCTCTAAGGGCAAAATCTCAACTCTTTTAACAAGGGTTTCGCGGTCGGAAAGCTCCTCTACAAAATGAGTGGGCACGCCGCTTTTTTCAAGTCTCTGCATAAGCAGGTTGCTCATTCTGTTATTGATAACTCCCTTGCCGGCAATCGTTCCTTTTTTCAGTCCGTTAAAAGCAGTTGCATCATCCTTGTAGGAAACAATAAGCATTTCCGGGTTGTCGGTTTCAAAAACCTTCTTTGCTTTTCCTTCGTAGAGCTGATTTCTTTTTTCCATAGTTAAACCTCCAAAGTAAATTAACAAACAAAAAAGGCACTGAAGTCTTGGTAATTTGCAAGACCCCATTGCCACAAAACCTATAAATTTGTAAATAAATTACAAAAAAAGAAAGCAGAGACACTTCGAGTATATAACTCAAAGACGCCTTTGCCTTTTACTCGGCTATTATACTCTTTTTCGAGCCTTTTGTCAACTGCTAATCTAAAGGTTTTTATTTTTTTGCAGCAGAAAACACATCGCATCTGCAAAATGCGATGTGTCATTACATATTTCTTATTTTCCGCTGTCGCCGTAGTTTGAGAGAATTCGTGCAGAGGGGTCGTTTACGTTACAGCCCTCCCACTCCTTATTGGGCATCCAAAAATCAACTATCATCTGAGACTGTCCCTCGTAATACTTCTCAAAGATTTCGCGGTAAAGCAGGGACTCCTTCGTAAACGGTGTTGCGTGGGTGTATTTCTTACATAAGGTTTCAAACTCGCTGTCAGAATAGAGCTTTTCGGCATATTCTTTCAGATAATCCACCATAGAGTGACCGACTGCATCCGAGAACGCCGCCTTCTCACGCCACAGAATTTCATCGGGAAGTAATTGCTGACCCTCGAAAGCGTGTCTGAGGAGGTATTTTCCCTTGCCGTAGGTATTCACTTTAAGCTCGGGATTTACCGCCATTACATATTTGACAAAGTCAATGTCTCCAAAGGGCACTCTTGCTTCCAATGAATTTACGGAAATACAGCGGTCTGCACGAAGCACATCATACATGTGCAATTCTCTGATTCGCTTTTCCGATTCCTTTTGGAAAGCTTCGGCAGAGGGTGCAAAATCAGTATATTTGTAGCCGAACAGTTCATCGGAAATCTCGCCTGTTAAAAGCACGCGCAGGTCTGTCTGCTCATGAATCGCCTTACATAAAAGATACATACCCATGCTTGCTCTGACCGTGGTAATATCAAAGGTGCCGAGGGTATAAATTACCGTTTCCAGCGAGGATATAACATCGTCAGGCGTCATATAGATTTCCGTATGCTCACTTCCTATGTAGTCAGCAACCTGACGGGCATACTTAAGGTCGATAGCATCCTCGCACATACCAATGGCAAAGGTCTTGATAGGAGCTTCGCTTTTTTTTGCGGCAATAGCGCACACCAAGGAAGAATCAAGTCCTCCCGAAAGCAAAAATCCAACCTTCGCGTCGGCAACCAGTCTTTTTTCAACGCCGGCAGTCAATTTTTCGCGAATGTTTTTGCAAACGGTTTCAAGCGTATCGTCGGAGACACTTGAAACTTTGGCAATGTCACAGTAACAGACAAACTCACCGTCATCATAATAATGTCCGGGAGGAAACGGCATAATTTTATCTGTCAAACCCACAAGGTTTTTAGCTTCGCTCGCAAAAAGAACGGTACCTGCGCTGTCATATCCGTAATAAAGAGGACGAATACCGATAGGATCACGGGCGGCAATATACTTTTCTTTTTCGCCGTCGTAAATAATAAGGGCAAACTCTGCGTCAAGCATTGAGAACATATTTACCCCATACTCTTTATAAAGCGGCAGCAGAATCTCACAGTCCGAATCGCTTACAAAAGTATATTTTTCCTCAAGAGCCTTTTTTAGTTTGTCAAAACCGTATATTTCACCGTTACAGACACAGTAGCTGTTTCCGAGACAAAAGGGCTGCATCCCCTGAGGCGTAAGGCCCATAATTGCCAATCGGTGAAAGCCGAGCAAGCCCTTGCCGGTATCAATTAATCTTGTATCATCAGGACCTCGTGAAACGGTCCTGCTAAATCCCTGTTCAAAGCATTCTTTTGCGGCGGTGTCGCCGCAATATCCCATTATTGAACACATAGATTTTCTCCTTCCGTATACAGCTAAACAGAAGCCGTTTTTCACGGCTTCTGTTTAATTAATCCCATAGGATAGAGTTTTGTTAACTCCTATTCTTCATCCTGAAGCGCGTCGTAGCCTTCTTC
>JAQXHW010000103.1 GCA_029007475.1 Oscillospiraceae bacterium
GGCAAGGGCATTTTCATCGGTAACAGCCCCTCTTGCCGTATTAATTACCAGAGCGGTGCTTTTCATCTTAGAAATTCTCTCGGCATTAATAAGGTTTCTGGTTTCATTGCTTAAAGGCAGATGAACTGAAATAATGTCGCAGGTTTCGCAGAGGGTATTAATATCCACTACGGGATATTTCCCCTCGTTTTTACGTCTGAAAACCACAACCTCGGCACCCATGGCAGCGGCAATATCCGCCACCCTCATACCTATTCCTCCGCCGCCGACTACACCCCATTTCATAGAGGAAATCTCCCGGTATATGGGGGTGAGCTTATTGGGAATACCGCTCTTTGAATACTCCCCGCTTCTGACAAATTCTCTGTATTCGGGCAGATGAGTAACAAGGGAAAGCGCCATTGACAGAGTAACCTGAGCCACGCTGTCGGTTGAGTATCCGGGCACGTTACAGAGGGCAATTCCTCTTCCTCTGCAATACTCAGTATCAATATTATCAAAGCCTGTTGCCGCAACGCAGATTAGCTTCAAATTCTTCGCAGATTTCAGGTTGCTTTCACCCAGCTTAACCTTATTAATAACTATTACCTCGGCGCCGGAAACTCTCTCTGCCACCAAATCCGCGGGAGTAGAGGCAAACTCCTCCGTTTCACCCAAACTATATATGGGAGAAAGGTCAATATCCTCTCCCAGAGTGCTCTTATCAAGTATTACTATTTTCATAGGCTTCCTCCCCTGCCGTTATGTTTCAATTATATACAAAACTCGGTTTGGTATCAAGCCCATTTTATATTCCTTTAATATTGACAAAATCCCCTACTTCTGCCATAATTACAAGGTATACTCTTTGCAATAGGAGGAATTGTTATGGCAAAGGAACTTGCAAAATCCTACAACCCAAGAGAGGTTGAGGATAAGATTTATGATTTTTGGCTGAAGGGCAAATACTTCCACGCCGAAGTGGATAAGGACAAGAAGCCCTATACTATCGTCATGCCTCCCCCGAATATCACGGGTCAGCTCCATATTGGACACGCCCTTGACAATACTCTCCAGGATATCCTGATCCGCTACCGCAGAATGCAGGGTTACTCGGCACTTTGGCTTCCCGGCACCGACCACGCCTCTATCGCTACCGAAGCTAAGATTGTTGAAGCTATGAAAGCCGAGGGACTTACAAAAGAGGATATCGGCAGAGAAGCCTTCCTCGAGAGAGCTTGGGAATGGAAACGCGTTTACGGCGGCAGAATCTGCGAACAGCTCAAGAAAATGGGCTCAAGCTGTGACTGGGACAGAGAGCGCTTTACCATGGACGAGGGCTGCTCCGAGGCAGTTAAAGAGGTTTTCGTCCGTCTTTACGAAAAGGGACTTATCTACCGCGGCGAGAGAATCATCAACTGGTGTCCCCACTGCTGTACCTCTATCTCCGACGCCGAGGTTGAGTTTGAGGAGCAGGAGGGCAATTTCTGGCATCTTCGCTATCCTCTTACCGACGGCTCAGGATACTTAGAGCTTGCAACGACCCGACCCGAAACACTTCTCGGCGATACTGCCGTTGCAGTTAACCCCGAGGACGAAAGATATAGGGACTTCGTAGGCAAGACAGTCACTCTCCCCTTAGTCGGCAGAGAGATTCCCGTTGTTGCCGACTCTTACGTTGACATGGAGTTCGGTACAGGCGTTGTTAAAATCACCCCTGCGCACGACCCCAACGACTTCGAGGTAGGTCTTCGCCACAATCTCCCCGTAATTAACGTAATGGACGATACCGCCCACATGAACTCAAACGCCGGCAAATACGAGGGCATGGATCGCTACGAGTGCAGAAAAGCTATTGTTGCCGATTTAGAGGCAGAGGGCTTCCTTGTTAAAATCGAGCCTCACTCCCACAATGTCGGCACCTGCTACCGCTGCGGCACCACCGTTGAGCCTCGCGTTTCAATGCAGTGGTTTGTTAAAATGCAGCCTCTTGCCGAGCCTGCTATTGACTGCGTAAGAAGCGGTAAGACAAAGTTTATCCCCGAAAGATTCGAGAAGGTTTATTTTCACTGGATGGAAAATATCCGCGATTGGTGTATCTCACGTCAGCTTTGGTGGGGTCACAGAATCCCTGCCTACTACTGCGCCGACTGCGGTGAAATGGTAGTTTCCAAGACAGATGTTCACACCTGTCCTAAGTGCGGCAGCAAAAACATGACTCAGGACGAGGACACCCTCGATACTTGGTTCAGCTCTGCTCTCTGGCCTTTCTCAACTCTCGGCTGGCCCCAAAAAACAGAGGAGCTTAAATACTTTTACCCCACCTCCACCCTCGTTACAGGCTACGATATCATCTTCTTCTGGGTTGCCCGAATGATTTTCAGCGGCATGGAAAACATGGGTGCCGAGCCATTTGAAAACGTATTTATCCACGGAATTATCCGCGACAGCCAGGGCAGAAAGATGAGTAAGTCCCTCGGCAACGGCGTTGACCCCTTGGAGCTTATTGACAAGTACGGCGCCGACGCTCTCAGATTCTTCCTTGCAACAGGTAACTCTCCCGGAAACGATATGAGATTTTCCGAAGCAAGGGTTGAGTCCTGCCGAAATTTTGCAAACAAGCTCTACAACGCAAGCCGTTTCGTTCACATGAACATTGACGATTTCAATGTTGAGTGCAAATTGCCCGAAAATCTCACCACCGAGGATAAGTGGATTGTAAACGCAGTCAACAACCTTGCAAAAGAGGTTTCCGATAACCTTGATAAATTCGAGCTGGGTATGGCTGTTCAAAAGCTCTACGACTTTATTTGGGATTGCTACTGCGACTGGTACATCGAGCTTACAAAGTCAAGACTCCGCGAGGAGGGCGAGACTGCTCAGAATGCACGTCAGGTACTTGTTTGGGTGCTTGACAGAACTCTCAAGCTGCTCCATCCCTTTATGCCCTTTATCACCGAGGAAATCTGGCAGACCCTCCCCCATAAAGAGGACGCCGGCGAGACAATTATGCTCGAAAAGTATCCCGAATACTGCGACTGTCTCTCCTTCCCCGAGGACGCAAAGAAGTGCGAAACCGTTATGGAGGCCATTACCGCTATCCGCACAAGACGTAACGAGATGAATGTTCCTCCCTCAAAGAAGGCAAAGGTTTACGTTGCAACTAAGAACACCTCCACCTACGAGGAGGGCGCTAAGTTCATTATGAGCCTTGCCTATGCTAACGAGGTTGAGATAGCCGAGAGCTTTGATATTGAGGGTGCGGTAACTATCGTTACAGGCGACGCAAAAATCTACATTCCCATGAACGAGCTTATCGACAAGGAGGCCGAGCTTGCACGTCTTAAAAAGGAGTATGCTCAGGTAGAAAAGCTCCTTATGCAGGACGAAGGAAAGCTGAAAAACGAAGGCTTCATGGCAAAGGCACCTCAGCAGGTTGTTGAAAAGATTAAGGGTCAGGCCGAAAGAGAAAGAGAAAAGCTCGCTCTCATTCAGGCAGCTATCGACGCTCTGGTATAATGCAGACGCTCAACCAACGATTTAGTTAATATTTTCTCGTATAACAGAACTCCCCGACTGCTTTGTCGGGGAGTTTTTGTGTTAAGTCCGTGTTTTTCTGTTTATCTGAGCTATGCTTTCTTTCGGCAAAATTCACTCATACAGCAAATTTCACAGTTGGGCTTTTGTGCCTTGCAGACGGCTCTGCCGTGAAGCACTAAACGATGACAGAAATCGTTGCTTTCATTTTCGGGCAGAAGTCCTCTGAGGATTTTTTCAATCTTTCCTGCGTCCTTTTCCGTATGCAAGCCCAGCCTTCGGGTAAGGCGAATACAATGGGTATCCACCACTACCGCCGGCTTTGAGTAGATATCCCCCACAATAAGGTTTGCGGTCTTTCTACCCACACCCGAGAGGGTTGTTAAGTCCTCAATAGTATCGGGAACCTTGCCCCCGAAATTCTCCATTATGGACTTTGACATTTCAATTAAATCCTTCGCCTTGGTGTTGTAAAAGCCGCAGCTTTTAATCAGCTCCTTAACTTTCTCCAAGTCGGCTTCAGCCATGCTCGCGGCGTCGGGAAACGCCTTGAAAAGAGCAGGAGTCACTAAATTAACCCTTGCGTCGGTACACTGGGCGGCAAGCCGTGTAGCCACCAAAAGCTGCCACGGGTCCCTGTAATCAAGGGAACATTCCGCCTCGGGGTACTCTTTTTTAAGGCTTTCTACCGCCTTTAGCGCTATTTCTTTCTTTGTCATAATATCACCCTACCTGAAAAATTCACCAATTACTTCGATTTTCTCCTTTGCCAATGCAAATAAAGCAAATTTTGTTTACCTTTTTTTATGAACTTTATAATTATTCCTAAATTTTATTATATTTTCCTTGCAATCAACAAAATCTATTGCTATAATTGTTGACATAAAAATAGGG
>JAQXHW010000104.1 GCA_029007475.1 Oscillospiraceae bacterium
ATATCGTAGGTGGGATAGGTCGAGGCGGCTAAGACTCCGAAGGTCTTAACGTCAAGCATAACTACCGCTCCTGCGGTACAGTCCTCGCCGTAGCCCTCCTCTCCTGCCTGAGCAGAGAGCCTTTTGCCTTGAGCCTGTGCCGCCTGCACATTTTCGGCTAAGGACTTGTTGGCTACCTGCTGGAGCTTTGAATCAATGGTAAGGTAAACGGTGTTGCCGGGCTTTGCGGGAGTTACTGACTCAACGCTTATAATCGAGCCTTTTTCGTCCTTGGAGACGGTTTTTACTCCGCCCTCGCCCTTGAGGTAGCTTTCCATAGCGTACTCAATGCCGAATTTACCTATAATATCGTCGTAGGAATAGCCCTTGTCGCCGTACTCGTTGTACTCCTCGGCGGTAAGGGGTCCCGTTGTGCCCAAAATATGAGGCAGAAGCGTGCCGTCTAAGCAAATTCTCTCCGAAACAGGCTGTACCTCAACGCTGGGCATAGCCTGAGAGTATTCCGAGACAATGGCGGTAAGCTCCTGAGATACCTTTTCCGCGAAGGTATAGGGATTTGTATTGGTGAAAAGATTTCGCTCCATGTTAAATCTTACCGAGCAAATATTGCGGGCAAGAGTTTTATCCTCGATTTCCCCAAGCTCGTAGCGTTCAATGAGGGCTTTCATGTACTCGTTTGCGTCGGCATAGACGCTAAGCCCCAGAAAATCGCCCGAACGCAAAAAGCTCATGGCTTTCTGCTCCTCGGTAGTTTCGGCGGTTTTGAATTCGTAGGTGCCGTCGCCTTTAAGCTCTATGGGGAGCAGGTCTATCCACTTTTCTCCTACCTTATCAAAGAGCTTGAGAAGGTTCTCGATGACCTCGTTTACCGAGGTGTCCTCGCTGATATAGAGCTTGTTTATGGTGATTGTGTAGAGGGTGTTGTTGGTCTTGAGTGCAACTCCGTTAACGTCAAGAATTTCGCCTCGGGTAGCCTCTGAATAAAGCTTGTAGTTGGCGGTGGTCGAGACGTCGTCACGGTAGTGACTGCCCTCGATAAGCTGCCAGTCAAAGAGTCTTACTATAAAGCCGAGAAAAATCAAAATTACAAGCCCCAGGCAGACTACGGCACGAATATTCTGTTTTATAAAGCTTTTAAGCATGCTGTCTGTCCTTTCGGGGGATTAGTAGCCCTTCTTGAGGGAATAGAAAAGTCGGTTGAGCCAGTAGAGGATAGGCAGGAAAAGGGCGGTATAAATAAATCTTATTAAATACTGCTTGAGGAAAACCTGACCTAAATCGGGCGCGCGCATAAATACGCCGAATATAAGGAAATGCAGGAGATAAACTCCCAAAAGGGAGCATACTCCGATAACTGTTGCGTTTAGGAAATTTGTTACGAAAAAGTTTCTTTGGCAGTAGCCTAAGACGAAGCAGAGAACTGTTAGAATCAAAGTATAGTAGCCTATTTTTGCGTCAGTACCCACGTCGATTAGAACGCCGCAGGAAAGCCCCATAATCATTGAGGGCAACTCGTCCTCAAAAACCGCAATAGTGAGAGCGGCGGCAATAAGAAGCACAGGCTTAGAGCCGAAAAGCGAGGGCATAAAATTCGGTATTCCCGACAAAACGTAAAGAATAATAAGCTCCAAAGCGTAGGCTAAGAAGCGGAGATATCTGAGTTTTCCGTTCATGCTTATTCCTCCGTGTCAGCAGAGGTAAGAGGGGCGGTTGTCTTGGGAGCGGTGGTTTCGATTACATGTAAGGTTACGTCCTCAATGTCGCCCTCTGAAAACTCGCCCTGACCGTCAAAGGCGGTGACAATAACTACGTCGGTGACGGTTCTGATGTCCTCGAAGGGCTTTATTACTGCGTAGGTCGAGGTGTCGTATTCGTCAAATTTAAGCTCTACAACCTCTCCGATAATCTGCGAGGGAGGGTAGAGTCCGCTTATTCCCGTAGAGATAACAATATCACCCTTTACCATGGTGTTTTGCTCGGGGAGCTTTTGCATGGTGGTGAGGTTTTGGTCGGCAAGGGAAATAGAGCCTGTGACGATGCCTGAGTCGCGGCTTACCGCATCAACGGAGCCAACCTTTGCGTCGGGAGACAGAATTGTCTTTACTCTTGCGGTATTAAGGTCAACGGCAGAAACCCAGCCGATAAGGCCCTTGTCGGTGAGCACAGGGTCGCCGACACAAACCTTGTCCGAGGTACCCTTGTTTACCGTGAAGGAGTAGAAATTGTCGGAGGGGTCGCGGCGGATTACCGAAGCAGGCATAAGCTCGTAGGAGGGATAGGTTTGCTTGAGGTCGTAGTATTTCCAAAGCCGGGAGTTTTCCTCCTTGACTTCGTAGTAGTCCACAAGCTCTGTACGAAGCTCGCTCAACTGCTCGTTGAGACGGTTGTTTTCTGCCAAAAGCTCGTCGTAGGAGGGCTTTCCGGCTTCCTTGGAAGCAGCGGCGGAAACCTGCTGAAGTCCCGTTGTAAAAAAGCTCACAACCGAGGAAACTATGGACTTGTCCGAGAAGGTGGAAACGCACATAACGAGGACAATAGCCACCAAAACACATATTAATTTTTTGAAGCTGTTAGAGGAAAAGAGCTCTCTCATAGAAACCTCCGAGGGACAGTCACGCCCTGCGTGACAGCGAAATATTCATGAAATGTGAAAAATACGAAAAGAAATGATAATTTGACAAAAAGCAAGAAGTAACAAAAAGCAGGATACTTTGCCTTTCGGCTCAGAGCGAAATTATTTGCGTCTTGAGCGATAGTACTCCGCGGGCATTGCCATTTCAAGTCTTTTGCCTGTGCCGTCAACCACGCAGTCGAGAGGTCTTTGGGCAACCTGTACGGGCATACCTGTCTGCTGCATAATCAGCAGGTCAAGACCGCGAAGAAGTGCGCCGCCGCCCGTGAGCATAATTCCGTGGTCGATAATGTCAGCAGCAAGCTCCGGGGGAGTTTTCTCAAGGGTTGTAATAATTGCGTCGACAATCTGAGAGAGGGGGTCGGCAAGAGCGTCTCTCACCTCTGCGGCGGTAATTGTAACATTCTTGGGGAGTCCGTCCATGAGGTTCCTGCCCTTAATACACATCTCTCCCTCGTCCTCATAGGGATAAGCCGAGCCGATACCGATTTTAAGGTCCTCGGCTGTGCGCTCACCGATAAGGAGATTGTATTTTTTCTTGATATAGGACATAATTGCGTCGTCGAATTTGTCGCCTGCACAGCGGACCGAGCAAGAGGTAACGATATCTCCGAGGGAGATAATTGCAACCTCCGAGGTACCGCCGCCGATATCGACAACCATACTTCCCGTAGGCTCCGCAACAGGAAGTCCTGCGCCGATTGCCGCTGCCATGGGCTCCTCAATAAGCTCAATATCCTTGCCGCCTGCTTCTCTTGCGGCGTCCTCAACGGCGTTTTTCTCAACCTCGGTAATTCCCGAGGGTACGCAGATTACTATTCGGGGACGAGATAAAAAGTTGGAACGAACTGTTTTCCTTATGAAATGCTTGAGCATTGTTGCGGTAATCTGGAAGTCGGCGATAACTCCGTCCTTTAAGGGACGGACGGCAACAATTGTGCCTGGGGTACGGCCAATCATCTCCTTAGCCTGAGAGCCAACCGCTATAACGGAGTCGTTTCTGATATCAACGGCAACTACCGAGGGTTCTCTGAGGACAATACCCTTATCCTTCATGAAAACCAAGGTGTTGGCGGTGCCTAAGTCGATTCCGATATCTTTTGTGAACGAAAACATCTATTTTTCTCCTTCCTAAATTCCGAAAGTGATTAACATGTATAGTATATATATAACTTTATAATTATACTCTAAAGGACGGTCTATTTCAACCACAAGTTATCGCAGTATGAGCTTCGGAGAATACAAAACTTTGTGGTGAGGGTTTGCATAAAAGGCGAGGGTGTTTAGTTTTTTCCTGTGCTGCCGAAGCCGCCGGAGCCCCTTTCGGTGTCGGAAAGCTCCTCTGCCTCCACCGCAGGCATAAGCGAAACAGGGGAGATTACCATTTGAGCTATTCGCTCGTTGGGGGTTACGGTATAGGTCTTGTTTCCCACGTTGCAAAGACCTATGCAAACCTCGCCGCGATAGTCGGAGTCAATAACTCCCACGGAGTTTGCCAAGGTTATTCCGTGCTTTATGGCAAGACCTGAGCGGGCAAAAATATAGGCGACGTACTCAGCCGAGGGAAGTTCTATGGCGATTCCCGTAGGAATGAGCAGGATTTCTCCGGGAGAGATAGATTTTTCCTCGGTTATACAGGCGTAGAGGTCCATGCCGGCACTTCCCTCGGTAGCCCTTTTGGGTATGATTGCGTTTTCATTGAGTCTTTTGATTTTGAGTTCCATATTAAAAACCTCGTTTCCTGCAAAATTGCAAGAGAAATTGCAAAAATTAGTTATTTTCTTTATAGGAATTTCCTTTGGAGAAAGATAAATTTCGATTAATTTCTCCTAAGGAAACTAAAATCCCCTTAAAATAATTCTGTTAAAAAATAATTACAACTTGTTAATTATTTAACACCTCTGAAATACAATCCTCGGGTGATTTTGTTATTTTTTAGATGCTCGCTTGAAATTCCACTTACTTTTTCCACTTTTTCCACAGAGTTTTCCACAGAAAAACGGTGAATGTGGAAATCTAAAGAGCCAAAAGTTTCAAGTTTGTCACCGACGAAAAGCGGTACGCAGTTGAGGAGCTCCGTACAGTTTCCGTCACAGGCGAAAATGAAGGATTCACCATATCTATCCTGCAAAACTGAGCTGCCCTTGCAGGATTTACAGCCGCCCTTTGCCGTTCTGCCGGGGCAATTTCGGCTAAGCATCAAAGGCAGATATCCGTAGCTTATGACTCCCCTCGGCAGCTTTCCCCCTAAGTCGGCAATTTGCCGGGAGGTAAGTTCAAAGCTGAGAGCCGTGTCCGCAAAGCCTAAGCTTTCAAGGAAGTCTATTGCGGCGGTGTTAAAAATATTCAAAGAAAAATCTCCGTGCAGAGTAAAGCCCTCGGACTTCGCCGGGTAAATTCCCCCTAAATTGGTGATAAGGGCATGAGTTATCCCTAATTTCTTTGCGCCTTTCAGGGCGTTTTTAACTTTTTCCTCCCGTGAAAAAAGTCCTCGGGGAATTTCAACCCCTAAGGAAAAACCCTTCCTCACTAAGCGTTCAAGCTCTTTTTCCTCGGTGAAAAGAGGAACAAAAACAAGGTCGTAATTCAGGAAGAAATCTGGAATATCCGAGTCGGAAAAGCGTGCCCGTTTTTGAGTTATTCCTAAGCCTCGGTAGGGCATGGGGATTTCATACTTCGGCGGCTCTTTTGGGGTGCGTCGGCACTGAGTTCTCTTATTCGAGAGCTTTTGAAGAGCTTCTCTGCGCAGGGAGTTTATTACCTTTGCAGGGACGGAAACATTGCCGCTTATGTGAACCGAGATGTTCCTCGCAAGGTAGGGAGTGCCCCCGGTTTTAGAGAGATTTTCCTCACAGCGCTCCTGTGTTAAGGGGAGATTTTTTGCCGTCTCGGCAAGAGTATCTGCCACACAGGTGACCTTTGATACTCCGTCGGTGATTTCTATTTTTGGGGCTTCTCCTGCCTTAGCGGAGAATTCTATATCTATGGGAACGTGAGAGTATTCCGATTTATAG
>JAQXHW010000105.1 GCA_029007475.1 Oscillospiraceae bacterium
TATAGTGGTGTTTGGAGAAATAACAGAGTAATCAACAACGCCGTCAATTTCGCATCCCTCACTGACAGATGAATTTTCAATAACCGCATTCGGTCCCACATAGTGAGGCGGAGCCATGGGATTACGGCTGTAAATTCTCCAGCTTTTGTCTGAAAGGTCCAAATCTACATTTGGATTAATGATATCAAGGTTAGCCTCCCAAAGAGAATCAATAGTACCTACATCCTTCCAATAACCTTTAAACGGATAAGCAAACATGCGCTGATTATCCCCAAGCATATTGGGAATTATGTTTTTACCGAAATCGTTTGAGGAGTTTGGATCTGCCTCGTCCTCTTCAAGATATTTTCTAAGCTTATCCCAAGAGAATACATAAACACCCATTGAAGCCTTGTTTGATTTTGGCTCTGCAGGTTTCTCGGCAAACTCGTAAATCTTGTCGTTTTCGTCAGTTGCGAGAATACCGAATCTTGAGGCCTCCTCCCAAGGTACCTCCAAAACAGCGATTGTGCAGTCGGCCTTGTTCTTCTTGTGGAAATCAATCATTTTTGCATAATCCATCTTGTAAATATGGTCGCCTGAAAGAACTACAACATACTCGGGATCATACTTTTCGATAAATGTAATATTTTGATAAATGGCATTAGCTGTACCCTTGTACCACTCAGCACCGCCGATAGCTTCATACGGTGAAAGAATATGAACGCCACCGTTAAGTCTGTCTAAATCCCAAGGCTGGCCGTTACCAAGGTAATCGTTGAGAACAAGGGGCTGATACTGGGTAAGAACACCGACAGTATAGATACCGCTGTTTACGCAGTTTGAAAGGGGACAATCAATAATACGATAATTTCCTCCGTAGGGAACTGCGGGCTTTGCAATGCTTTTTGTAAGAACTCCGAGTCTACTGCCTTGACCGCCGGCAAGCAGCATTGCTACTACTTCTTGTTTAGGGTACATAACAGTTCCTCCGCAATATTATTAATAGCTTACTTGGATTTAGGGCGAAGTAAAAAACTACTCCGCCCTTTATTATAGTTTTGTTATCAATTATTTTTTGTCGGAAGCGGGCTTTTTAGCAGGAGCCTTCTTTTCTGCAGCGGGCTTTTCTGCTGCTTTCTTAGCAGGAGCTTTTTTTGCTGCGGTTTTTGCTGCTGTTGTTTTCTTAGCCGGAGCTTTCTTTTCTGCTGCTGCCTTTTCCTCTGTCTTTTTTGCTGTTGCTTTCTTATCAGGAGCCTTTTTCTCGGCAGGAGCCTTTTTTGTTGTTGCTTTCTTAGCAGGAGCCTTTTTCTTAGCAGGAGCTTTTTCTTCTGGTGCGGGCTTCTCCATGGGTTTTGTGCACTTGAGGAACATAGCGCTCATGGGGGGCAGATTGATAACAATGGACTGCTCCTGATCGTGACAGGGTTCATCCTCAGTCATAACGTCTATGGGATTGTTGGCACAGCCGTATCCGCCGTACTGGTCGTCGTCGGTGTTGAATATGGTGTTGTAGATACCGTACTGTGTTACGCCGATACGGTAGTTAGCTCTATACATGGGCTGGAAGTTGCAAATAGCAATAACGTCGTCGCCGTTTTTGTCAATACGTCTGAAAGCGATAACACTCTGAGTTGCGTCGTCGTGGTGAATCCAGTTAAAGCCTTCCCATGAGAAGTCAATCTGATGCATACAAAGGTTATCCTTGTAGAACTTGTTGATACTGCGGAAGAAGTGCTGGAGCTTTTGATGCTTTTCGTACTCAAGAAGACCCCACTGAATCTCCTCGTTAACATTCCACTCGTCGAACTGACCGATCTCAGTGCCCATGAAGGTGAGCTTTTTGCCGGGATGAGCCATCATGTAAGAGATGAATACACGAACGCCTGCGAACTTTGTGTCGTAGTCGCCGGGCATCTTGTTTATAAGTGAGCCTTTGCCGTAAACAACCTCGTCATGAGAAATGGGGAGTAGGAAGTTTTCGGAGAAAGCGTAGAGGAAGCTGAAGGTGAGCTTATCGTGGTGGAAAGGTCTCCAAAGGGGATCCATTCCCATGTAGTGAAGCATATCGTTCATCCAACCCATGTTCCACTTGTAGTCAAAGCCTAAGCCGCCGTCATGAACGGGACGGGTAACCATGGGCCAGGAGGTGCTTTCCTCAGCAATCATCATTGCGGTCGGATGGTACATATGAACAGCGGTGTTGAGTCTCTTAAGGAACTCGACTGCCTCAAGATGCTCCTTGCCGCCGTACTTGTTGGCAACCCACTCGCCGTCCTTACGGTTGTAGTCGAGGTAGAGCATGGAGGCAACAGCGTCAACGCGAATACCGTCAACGTGATACTTATCAAGCCAGAACATAGCGGAGGAGATAAGGAAGCTGACAACTTCGTATCTTGCAAAGTCAAATACGTATGTACCCCATTCCTTGTGCTCGCCCTTTCTGGAATCCTCGTACTCGAAGCAGTGAACGCCGTCAAAGCGACCGAGACCGTGAGCGTCCTTGGGGAAGTGAGCGGGTACCCAGTCAATGATGACGCCGATACCGTTCTCGTGACAGCTGTCGATAAACTCCATCAAATCGTCAGGAGTACCGTAACGGGAGGTAGGTGCAAAGTAACCTGTTACCTGATAGCCCCAAGAGCCGTCGAAGGGATATTCGGTAATGGGCATGAACTCAATATGAGTGTAGCCCATCTCTTTAACATAGGGGATAAGCTCCTCGGCTAATTTCTTATATGAGAAGGTGTTGCCGTCGGCATATTTTCTCCAGGATCCTGCGTGAATTTCGTAAATATTGAGAGGCTCCTCGAAGTGGTTGTGTTTGCTTTTATAGTCGAACCAAGCTTCGTCTCTCCACTGGTGATTACCGAGAGAGTAAACCTTTGAGGCGTTGTCGGGTCTTGTCTGAGCATGGAAAGCAAAGGGGTCAGCCTTGAGGAGTTTTTCAGACCAGGGAGTCTCTACGCAGTATTTGTAGATTGCGTGTTCGCCGATACCCTCAATAAAGAGCTCCCAAATTCCGCCTTCTGAAATCTTGTACATATAGTTTGCATCCTGATCCCAGCCGTTGAAGTCGCCGACAACGGAAACGGAGAGAGCGTTTGGTGCCCAAACTCTGAACACACAGCCCTGCCTACCGTCCCAATTCTCAATATGGGAACCGAAGAATTCGTAAGCACGGATAGAATCGCCGTCAAAGAAAAGCTGAATAGGATTTCTTTCGTCGTTAAAAGAATAATTCATATTATATCCTCCTAAAATACTGCCACTTATAGCAATATATTTTTTTCTTTATAAAATTATAGCAAAACTTTTTCATCATTTCAACAATAAATCAAAGAATGAGTGCCAAAGTTTTTCTCAATTATTTGTATAATATGTACAGAATAAGAAAAACAAAAATCGTTTGATTGTCAAAAGATGACAAAATGCTTTTATGAGATTAGGTTGCTTTTTAGTATGAAATTTATCTCATTGACTATGTGAATTATTGGGATTATAATTTATTGGAAATGAGGTTTAGTGGGGAGGAATAACCATGGCTAAAGAGAAAGCGTCCATGCTCACGGGTTCGATACCGAGGAGCATTATTGCCTTTGCGGTACCTCTCTTTTTCGGAAATCTGTTTCAGCAGCTTTATAATACTGCCGACTCGCTTATTGTGGGCAATTTCTTAGGAAACAGAGCTTTGGCGGCGGTGAGCGCTACATATATGCTCATTATGCTTTTGGTAGGCTTTTTCCAAGGAATCGGAATCGGCGCGGGAGTAGTAATTTCTCAGTTCTTCGGCGCAGGAGAGAAGGAAAGACTCAAGGTTTCGGTACATACTCAGCTTGCATTTTCAGCCTTAGTCGGACTTTTTCTCACGGTATTTGCAACCTGGCTTTCTCCCGAAATACTGAAGCTGATGGGCACTCCCGAGGAGGTCATGCCCCAGGCTGCCGAGTATCTGAGATTTTACTTTTTGGGAAGTATAGGGCTTGTGCTCTACAATGCCTGTATGGGAATTATGCAGGCGGTAGGCGACAGCAGGCATCCACTTTACTATTTGATTATATCGTCTGTAATAAATATTGTGCTTGATGTGCTTTTTGTGGCGGTATTCAGGTGGGGAGTATGGTCGGCGGCTTTAGCTACCTCGATTAGTCAGATTGTAAGCGTTGTGCTGTGTCTTGTAAGGCTTGTGAGAAAGGGCGGCGATATCAAGATTAGCTTTAAGGAAATCAAGATAGATTTCGCTATGCTTAAGGTTATTCTTAGATACGGTATCCCTACAGGTGTGCAGAATTCGATTATAGCTATCGCAAACGTTGTGGTGCAGTCCAATATAAACCACTTCGGCGAAATGGCAATCTCCGGCTGCGGAGCGTACTCAAAATTAGAGGGCTTTGCCTTTCTGCCCATAATGAGCTTCACATCGGCAATAACCACCTTTGTAGGTCAGAATATAGGTGCAGGAAACACTAAAAGAGTGAAAAAGGGCGCAGTGTTCGGGGTTATCTGCTCAATTCTGACGGCAGAGCTTGTGGGACTCATTCTTCATATCTTCGCCCCGGCCTTAATCAGCGCGTTTACCCGCGAGCCCGAGGCGATATCCTTTGGAGTTATGAAATCAAGAACCTGTGGACTTTTCTTCTGTTTACTTGCGGCTTCTCACGCGTTTTCGGCGGTGCTCAGAGGAGCGGGAAGAACTATGATTCCGATGTTTACCATGCTCACTTTTTGGTGTGTAGTGAGGGTAAGCTTCCTTGAAATTATGGTGCCGATTACGGAGTCCATAGAGGTAGTAAACTGGGTATATCCCTTAACCTGGGCGCTTAGCACAATTACCTTGTTTGTATATTTTCTCATTTCTCCGTGGTACAAGGCAGGAGCCACAAAAAAGAAAAAGAAGATATGAAAACACCGCCACACAGCTATCAAAATTTCAGCTTGAATTTAATAATTTGTAAAAAAAATCCGCTACCCCGTAAAGGATAGCGGATAATTTATATCTAATCAGATTGTTGGGATTAGAGAGTCTTATCGAGCTCAGCGAAGTACTTGATAGTACGAACCATCTGAGAGGTGTAGCTGTTCTCGTTGTCGTACCAAGAAACAACCTGTACCTGAGTGGTGCCGTTGTCCATCTGAGTGCACATGGTCTGAGTAGCATCGAAGAGTGAGCCGTAGGTCATGCCAACGATATCGGAGGAAACGATCTGATCCTCGTTGTAGCCATAGCTGGGAGTAGAAGCAGCCTTCATAGCAGCATTGATTTCCTCTTTAGTTACGAGACCTTCAACAACTGCGAAAAGGAGAGTAGTTGAACCTGTGGGAACGGGAACTCTCTGAGCTGCGCCGATGAGCTTGCCGTTGAGCTCAGGAATAACAAGGCCGATAGCCTTAGCAGCACCTGTTGAGTTAGGAACGATGTTAACTGCGCCTGCGCGTGCACGTCTGAGGTCGCCCTTTCTGTGAGGACCGTCAAGAATCATCTGATCGCCGGTGTAAGCGTGGATAGTAGCCATGATACCGCTCTTAATGGGAGCGAGGTCGTTGAGAGCCTTAGCCATGGGAGCGAGGCAGTTAGTTGTGCAGGATGCAGCAGAGATAATCTGGTCATCAGCGGTGAGTGTGCCTTCGTTTACGCCGTAAACGATAGTCTTGAGGTCGTTGCCTGCAGGAGCAGAGATAACAACCTTCTTAGCGCCGGCATTGATATGTGCCATAGACTTCTCCTTGGAGCAGTAGAAACCTGTGCACTCGAGAACAACCTCA
>JAQXHW010000106.1 GCA_029007475.1 Oscillospiraceae bacterium
GGCACAGCTGCAGTTATCTCTCCCGTCGGAACCTTACGTTACAAGGAAAAGGTTATGACTATCGGTGACGGTTCTATCGGCGAGCTTTCTCAGAAGCTCTATGACGCAGTAACCGGTATCCAGAACGGTACGGTCGAGGACGAGTTCGGCTGGGTTGTAACTATATAATATAATGAATAACTATAAGAGAATTACAATCTTCGCAGGTCACTACGGCTCCGGCAAAACCAATATCGCAGTAAACTATGCTCTCAGATTACGCGAGGAAACAGGGGAGAAGGTCTCCCTTGCCGACCTTGATATAGTTAATCCCTATTACAGAGCAAAGGACAGTACGGATATTTTAGCTGAAAAGGGAATTCGCCTTATTTCCTCAGATTTTGCTAACAGTAATGTTGATTTGCCTGCTCTTCCCGGTGAAGCCTACTCAATTATTGATGACGGTGATACCTTTGCCGTCTGTGATGTAGGCGGCGATGACCGAGGTGCTTATGCCTTAGGCCGCTACCGTGAGGGTATCTTAAAAGAAGATTATGAAATGCTTTTGGTAATAAATAAATACCGCCCCTTAACCCGTAATGTCTCGGATCTTCGGGAGATTATGGCTGAGATTGAAACAGCGGCGGGGATTCCCTTTACGGGAATAGTAAACAACTCCAATTTGGGACTTGAAACCACCAAGGAGGATGTTGAGGCTTCCTATGAATATGCAAGGGAAGCCGCCGAGGTAACGGGACTTCCCATACGCTTCACAACTGTTTGGGAGAAGATTTACCCCGAATTTAAGGAAAATACAGAAAATCTCATACCGATTTCTCTGCAAGAGAGAGACTTCTTTTGAGATTAGAAAGATTTTTTGGAGGAAATATATATGGCAAAGGTTACATTTGACAGAAATCTCTGCAAGGGCTGCGGTCTTTGCGTAGGTGCTTGCCCCAAGGGTATTGTGGCTCTTTCTGAGGAAATCAATCAGAAGGGTTATCATCCTGCAACTGTGACAGACCAGGAAAAGTGCATCGGCTGTGCATTCTGTGCAACCATGTGCCCCGACTGTGTAATCACGGTAGAAAAGTAAGGAGGAGAATACAAAATGAGTGAAAAAGTTTTAATGAAGGGTAACGAGGCTTTGGCTGAGGCCGCTATTATGGCAGGCTGCCGTCACTATCTCGGATATCCTATTACACCTCAAACCGAAATCGCCGCATATATGGCAAAAAGAATGCCCAAGGTTGACGGCACATTCTTACAGGCTGAGTCCGAAATAGCCGCTATCAATATGGTAATCGGTGTTGCCGCAGCAGGCAAAAGAGCCATGACCTCAAGCTCAAGCCCCGGAATTTCCCTTAAGGGCGAGGGACTTTCATATCTCGCAGGCTGTGACTTGCCTGCATTTGTCGTAAACGTACAGCGCGGCGGCCCCGGCCTTGGCGGTATTCAGCCCTCACAGTCTGACTATTTCCAGGCTACAAGAGGTACTTCTCACGGTGACTATCACATGTTGGTACTTGCTCCCGACTCAGTTCAGGAAATGGTTTCCATGACCTTCAAGGGCTTTGATTTAGCCGATAAGTACAGAATGACTGTTATGCTTCTTGCTGACGGCACAATGGGTCAGATGATGGAGCCTGTTTCTCTTGATATGGGCGAGGTTACTCAGTATGAGAAACCTTGGGCAGTAACAGGTACAAAGTGCGAGAGAAAACAGAATATCGTAAACTCCCTATTCCTAAAGCCGGAAGAGCTTGAGAGAAAGAACTTCGAACGTTATGAGAAGTACAAGGCAGTTGAGGAAAACGAGGTTATGTACGAGGAGTACATGATGGAGGATGCTGAAATCTGCATAGTAGCCTTCGGTATTGCCGCAAGAATTTCCAAGAATGCTATTGATATGGCAAGAGCAAAGGGCATCAAGGTCGGTATGCTCCGTCCCATTACCCTTTGGCCCTTCCCCAAAAAAGAGCTTCGTGCAGTAGCAGATAAGGTTAAATCCTTTGTAAGCGTTGAGCTTTCCATGGGTCAGCTTATTGAGGACGTTCGCCTTGCTACCGAGTGCACAAAGCCCGTACTCCTTTGCAACCGTACCGGCGGCATGATTATGACTCCCGAAGAGGTACTTGCAAAGATTGAAGAAGCAAACGAAGGAGGCAAAAACTAATGGCAGTTGTATTTGAAAAGCCCAAGGCTTTAACAGATAAGGTTTTCCACTATTGCCCCGGTTGTACCCACGGTATTATTCACCGCTTAGTAGCCGAGGTTATTGACGAGCTTGGCATTCAGGGCAAAACAGTAGGTATTGCGTCCGTTGGCTGCTCTGTTATGGCTTACGATTATTTTGATATTGATATGGTACAGGCAGCTCACGGCAGAGCTCCCGCGGTAGCTACCGGCGTTAAGCGTGCAAATCCCGAGAATATAGTATTCACCTATCAGGGCGACGGTGACTTAGCCGCTATCGGTACTGCCGAAACCGTTCATTCCGCCGCAAGAGGCGAGAATATCACCGTTATCTTCGTAAATAACGCAATTTACGGTATGACAGGCGGTCAGATGGCTCCTACATCTCTCCCCGGTCAGATTACTCAGACCTCTCCCTACGGCAGAGATACCTCTAAGGTTGGCTTCCCGCTAAAGGTTTGTGAGCTTCTCTCAAATGTAGACGGCGCTGCCTATCTCGAAAGAGTTGCAGTAAACAATGTTAAGAATGTAAAGGCGGCTAAAAAGGCTATCAAAAAGGCATTTACATATCAGACCGAGGGTAAGGGCTTCTCTCTTATAGAGGTTGTTTCAACCTGTCCTACTAACTGGGGTCTGGCTCCTCAGAAGGCTCTTGATTGGCTTGAGGAGAATATGATTCCTTATTACCCCTTGGGTGTTTATAAGGACAAGTACGCACAGGAGGACTGATTATGACTAAAAATATGTTAATCGCCGGCTTCGGCGGACAGGGAATTCTTTTCTCAGGTAAGTTTTTGGCTTATGAGGGTCTCCTTGAGGATAAGTCTGTAAGCTGGCTTCCCTCTTACGGCCCTGAGATGCGCGGCGGTACAGCTAACTGCTCCGTTATCATTTCCGATATCCCCGTAGGCTCACCTATCGTTTCAAACCCCGATATCCTTATGGTCATGAATATGCCCTCTCTCGACAAGTATGAGAACGCAGCCGTAAAGGGCGGACAAATCTTTATTGACAGCGCACTAATAGACAGAAAAGTAACCCGTGAGGACGTTGAGGCTTACTACATTCCTGCAACAAAGCTCGCAAGCGACGAGGGACTTACCGGTCTTGCTAACATGATTATGATTGGTTTTGTTATTAAGCACACGGGCATTATTCCTATCGAGAATATTGAACGTGCTCTCGCTAAGGTTGTTCCTGCTTCTAAGCAGCACCTCATTGAGTCAAACAAAAAGGCTATCATGCTGGGCTACGGCTACGAAGGCTGATATACATAAAAATTATTAATGACAAATGAGAGTTGATGTGTTATACTTATATGAATACATCAATTCTCAATTTGATTTTAGAAAAGGAGAGAACGTCATGACCGAACAACTTAAAGAAATTGGCTCAAGACTTGAAGAACTTCGTGAAATTTGCGGAATTTCTGCCGAGGAAATGGCAGAAAAGCTTGAAATGACCCTTGAGGAATACCGTGCATACGAAGAAGGTCAGCTTGATTATTCATTCAGCTTTCTTTACAATGCCGCTACTGCTTTAGGTGTGGAGGTCGTGGATATTATGAGCGGCGACTCTCCCAAACTTTCCACCTGCGTGGTTACTAAAAAGGATCAGGGTATCGACGTGGGCAGAGATAAGTCCTACGGTTACAGCCACCTTGCCTTCACCTTTAGAGGTAAGCGCGCCGAACCTATGATTGTCACCACTGAGCCCTCAAAGAAGACTCCTGTAATGCACGAGCACGAAGGCCAGGAGTTTGACTACATCCTCTCCGGTACTATGAAATTTTATATCGGAGATATCTCCTATGAGCTTTCTAAGGGCGACAGCGTCTATTTTAATTCTGCTAAGCCTCATGCCTTTAAGGCAGTGGGAGAAAAGCCCTTAAAG
>JAQXHW010000107.1 GCA_029007475.1 Oscillospiraceae bacterium
CTCCCTACGTATTACCGCGGCTGCTGGCACGTAGTTAGCCGGAGCTTATTCATTAGGTACCGTCAAATTTCGTCCCTAATAAAAGAAGTTTACAATCCGAAAACCTTCTTCCTTCACGCGGCGTTGCTGCGTCAGGGTTGCCCCCATTGCGCAATATCCCCCACTGCTGCCTCCCGTAGGAGTCTGGGCCGTGTCTCAGTCCCAATGTGGCCGTTCAACCTCTCAGTCCGGCTACCGATCGTCGGCTTGGTGAGCCGTTACCCCACCAACTACCTAATCGGACGCGAGCCCATCTTTGAGCGATAAATCTTTGATATCAGAATCATGCGGTCCCGATATGTTATGCGGTATTAGCGTTCTTTTCAGAACGTTATTCCCCTCTCAAAGGCAGGTTGCTCACGCGTTACTCACCCGTCCGCCACTAAGTATCACAAGAAAATCTTGTAGCAAGCTACCGTCAAATCAGCGTAATACTCCGTTCGACTTGCATGTGTTAGGCACGCCGCCAGCGTTCGTCCTGAGCCAGGATCAAACTCTCTAAAATCTGTATCTCAACAGCCGTAGCTGTTAAAATCAATTTCAGAGCTTTGTGTCTGCTCATTAAAACACTTGCGTGTTTACTTGATGTTTTTATGTGTCATCTTCACTGTAATTTCTTTGAGTATTTTTACTCTTTTAGAATTACGGGTTCTCTTTATATCGTTGTTCAATTTTCAATGTCCTTGTCGTCACATTAGACAAAACTAAAAGCAAAACTTTGTTCAAGTTGTTGTTTATTTGCCTTGTCTGTCGCAGCGACAAGAGTTATTATATTACAGGCAGCGAGAAAAGTCAAGACTTTTTTTGATATTTTTTCGATATTTTTTTAATTTTTTTTCGACTCCTAAAAGTAGTGTTTTTTCGCCTTTTTTACCACTATATATAGACCTCTATATTACATTTATATTATATATTATTCTTGCAATCGAAAACTGTACGTTGTATAATCACATTATAATATATAGGGAGTGATTATATGGCTAATATTAAATCCTTGCAAAACATGAATCCTTATGTTCTTCGCAACCGTCTTTACCTTAAAGAATTTTTCGCAAAGCCGCTGATTTTTATTTCTGGAATTTTCTATTTAGTTTCCGCAGGTCTCTCTGTTATACTTGACTATCTGGCAATAGCTCCGGTTAAAAAGATGCTTTCACACTTAGTAAACACCGGCGCGGTTCAGCTTAAGGAGGACTTTTCCTTCTCCTTATCCGTTTCTCTGCCCGTTGCTACGATAGCCATAGGCGTTGCCCTTATATTAATGTTTAAGGCTTCAAGAAACCAAAACCCTGCTTCAAGCCCCAACGCAGGTCTTACGATTATCTGGATACTTGCCATCGCTAACTTCGTTAGCCTGGGTGCGATCGCCTTGGTGTTCTTGGCTATTATCGCTTTTCTTATTGTATTATTAGTAAATCCCAACGCCGCTTTGACTCCTGTTTGGGATTATGTTGAGGAGTTTATCAGCCGGTACGGCTCAAGCTCTCTTGATATCACATCTCATGAGATGGCTCAGATTTTCTTTATCGCAATGCTTGTCAGCATGGTTATCTCCGCGGTAATTGTTATCGGCTTCGATCTTTTCGTTGCAATATCCACTTACCAATTCTCAAGCTCCATGAGAAACTCCGCAAGAACAGAATATCTCTCCTGCAAAGGCGCAAGACGTTACGGCGTCATCAATCTTATTGGCGCTGTGAGCAATTTCTCTTCGGCAGCCATGCTGATTGTTTACACAGCTCTTCTCTTTACCCCCGATGCAAATGACGCTCTGAAGCACTGCGGTCTCACCGCCGCTGACCTTTTGCCGCTTATGATTGGTTCGGTTATCGCCGGTGCTCTCATGGGAGTTTTGGGAATTTTCCTCTCAAAGATTGGATTCGGTTACAGAAATCACATTTTAGCCGCCGGTGCAGGCGGAGAAAACCTCCCCTTACCCGTAGTTGTTGCAGCAGATTTAGGAGAGGCTCAGCCTGTGACTCCCGCAGCTCCTATAACAGCTTCCGAAAACGTTTACGCACCTGCTGAAACTCCTGCTCCCCTTGAAGCCCCTGCTGAAAAGGCTGCTCCTGTTGAAGCACCCACAGAGGAGAAAATCACTTTACAGAACGCAAACCCCGAAGCAAGACAAATTGTAGAGGAAGCCTTAGAAAATATTTCAAAGGATAAGGAATAAAAAACACACAGCCCTCTGAGACTTCTCAGGGGGCTGTGCTCATATATAACCATATATAATGTATATATACTTTATATTATACAATATTATGTGATATTATGCGTAAAAGCCTTTGAACGCTTTTACAATCTTATCCTTTGTCTCGGGTGCGTCCTTGTCGCTGTGGTAAATAAGCATATACTTGCCGCTGTCGGAAATATATACATTATTAATCTCGGTTTCGCCGTCGCCGCTGCCCATAACAAATTTACCGTCAGCCTTTGCGCTCTTGTAGATTTCACCCTTGAAATCGGAGAAGCTGTAAAATTCAAGGGCATAAACTGTCTCGCCTAACTTGAAACGGAATTTATAACCTGCGTCTGCGCCGATTTCCTTAGCCGCCATAACCTTGGGGTTGTTGTCCTTGGCAATCTCGGCTTCATCGTAGGAAGCCGGTACATCGTAGGCATAACCTAAGGCTGCCATATAGTTACAGAGACCTTCGAGATTGTCCTTGTATTTCGCAGGCTTAATCTCATCGGGAGTAGCATACTCGGTAAGCTCCTTAATCTGCACCTGTGCGCCGCCTGCGCAGCCGGCGAGGGATACTACCATAAGGGCCGCCAAAAGAGCCGCTAAAATTTTCTTCATAATATATCGTCCTTTCAGATTTATAAAGCTGATTTTCATTAAGTAAAAGCTCGTACTTGTTTATATTAACATATTTATTTTTTGAAATCAATAGTGTATAATCGGATTTGGAAGTGATGATATGCAAAAACATTCAAGTTTGATCCGCGCAGCCGTGGATAAATATAACATGATTGACGAGGGCGACAGAATCGCCGTAGGAGTTTCGGGGGGCAAGGATTCTCTCGCGCTTCTATCGGGACTTATTCACCTTAAAAGATATTACCCGAAAGCCTTTCAGGTTGTCGCCATAACCGCCGACCCCTGCTTTGGGGGAATCGAGAACGACTACTCACTCATTGAGGACTACTGCAGAGAACAGGGCATTGAGTATGTTATCCGTCGTACCGAGCTTTACAAGGTGGTTTTCGAGGATATGAAGAAAGAGGAAAGCCCCTGCTCTCTCTGCGCCAAAATGAGGCGGGGTATTCTTCATAACATGGCAAAGGAGCTTTCCTGCAACAAGGTAGCCTTGGGGCATCACTCGGACGACGCGGCGGAAACCTTCCTTATGAATATTTTTAGAAGCGGTACGGTTTCCTGCTTCCGCCCCGTGACCTATCTTTCAGAAAAGGATATCACCGTCATAAGACCGATGATTTTCTGCGACGAGCATAAGATAGAGGCCCTCTGTCAGAGGTATTCTCTGCCTGTTGTTAAAAGCCGCTGTCCCGTTGACAAGACCACCGAACGGGAAAAAACAAAAGCGCTAATCAGAAGTCTCTCCGAAATCTACCCCGACCTAAAGGCAAAGCTAATAGGCGCTTTGGAGAGAGGAAAAATAAGCGGTTGGAAATAAAAAACATAACGGCTCACCCAAATTTCGCGGTGTGAGCCGTCTTTCTCTTTATAAACTCAATTACAAAACATAAACTATTGCATTTCGTCTGCCCCAGTTCATGCACTGATTGTATGTAGGATAATACACATCAACGAGGACGTAGCCGCTCATGAGCGCACCGCCTGTATCAACTGCGGTTGCATAGCCGTAGACGTAGCCGTCCGTGGAGACAATATAGAGCTTTGAGCCGTAGGGGATTACGTTGGGATTAACCGCAACGCCGCCGAAATAAGCGGGTACTCCCGTGGCGGTTAATGCTCCCGGTTCGGCATAATAAGCCGTTGAGGAGCCTGTCAGCTTCTTTTTATAATAAACCTTGTTGCCGCTTTGGTCGTAGAAATAGCCTGCCGAGCCTGCGGAGCTGTTTGATGAGCTGCTTCCTGAATTATTGCTGCTTGAATTATTGCTGCCTGAGCTTGAGCTGCCTGTACCGACTAATTTAATCTGGTCCACAGGCTCACGGGTTATCTCCTCGGAAATAACCTCAGAGCTTACCAGCTTTCCGTCAACGTACTTGTTCTTGGAAACAATCGTCTTTTCGCCCTCGATACCGTACTGCTTTATTTTAGAGGTACCCGAAGCGAGAGAGCTTGTTTTCTCGGTTACGAAGCCGTAGTCAACTGCCTCGGTGGCGGTTTCCTCTTTATACTCAACTATCTTTACCGTAATTTCCGTATCCTTGTCGATTACGGTATCCTTTTTAGGAGTAACAAGGTCGTCCTTTGTAAGCTTAACATCAATGCTCTTAAGGAATTGCTCAACCGTACCGCCCTTGACCTCATATTCGGCAACCTCTCCCATGAGGGTGAGGGTAACAAGAAAGTCGCCCTTTACAACAATCTTTGTGTCGGGTGTGACAGGAGAATCCGCGGGGGGCGTGATATCCTCGTCGCCTGTGAGGGTTATTCCCAAGCTCTCAAGAGCCTCTTTAACCGTTCCCCCCGAGCACTCGGCGGTAAAGCTCACTCCGCAGTAGTCTACCTCAACGTTAAAAGCCCTTACAACATTAAGTGCAACACAGCCCTCGGTGTCCTCTCTCAGAACTCTGTCGTTTTCACCCAAAGTGATGTTGGCCTTTTCCAAAATACTGTCGGTATATATCCCGCTGTTTTTGCCCTTTTCATCCATGGTGGACTGAGCCTGAGCCGTAAGAAGCAGTACGGCAGTGAGCACCACGCACAAAAGAGCAACTATAAGGGTTTTGTTCTTAAACAGCTTCATACGACTACCTCCTTCGGCGGAATTTTCATGCAAAAAAGCCTTGCGATTTCTAATCTTTTTTCTGTGGCGCAATTATACTCCAAAGAATTAACAAGTGTCAAATTAAAAACAAACTCAAACTTGTGCAACTTTCACAAAGCTCCGGGCATAAATATGCAAAAAGGAGGGGGTATTATTCTGATAAAGAATTATTTTGCAGAAAAATAACGACAATTTTCACAGAAATTAAATGTTACAAAAATGTAATAAAAAATGACAACGTTGTAACGCAACATTGTCATTTTTTATCCTGATTTCAGGGATATACATTTTTTATCAAGCCCTTTATTCATGGGCTTTTCGGGACATAAAATACCGCTTTTTGCTCAAATATCGAAGTTCCTGAAAAGGGCGATAACCTTGCCTAAAAGAACAACCTCATCCACAATAATCGGCTCGAAGCTGTCGTTTTCGGGCTGGAGTCGGAAGTGTCCCTTTTCTTTATAAAATCTCTTGACCGTGGCTTCCTCCCCCACAAGAGCAACAACTATCTCTCCGTTTTCGGCGGTAGGCGTACGGTGAACGATTACGGTATCTCCGTCTAAAATTCCTGCGTTTATCATACTTTCACCCACTACTCTCAGGGCGAAAAGCTCACGGCCTCGGCGAAAGGTCTCGGAAACGGTAACGTAACCCTCAACGTCCTCAACGGCTAAAATGGGCATACCTGCGGTAACGCGTCCCATTACGGGTACAGAGGCGGTTTTCTCAGCCCCGGGCAGACGAATACAGCGGTTCATTCCATGGTCGCGCTCAATAAGACCTCTTTCCTCAAGGGTTTTTAGGTGGAGATGTACCGTTGAGGTAGACTTTAGCCCCGTAGCGTTGCAAATCTCTCGCACAGAGGGAATTCTGCTCTCGGCGAGACAGTCCTTAATATAGTCATAGACCTTCTGCTGACTTTTGGTAAGCGGCTTCATAAGAAGTCCTCCTTAAAAATTCGGCAAGGAAGCGTTTAGCTTCGCTGTACTATCGAAGTTATTATATCATAGTCTTTTGAAAAAATCAAACATTTGTTCATGATTTTTCCTTAATTTATGAGGTAAATTTTGAGAAATCTTCAAAAACCCACGAAGTTTTGTGACCTCTCCCTGTTTATTCACCGCAAACCTTACGAAAACTCATATCTTCACTATCTACCGAGGCTCTCAGAGGTATTCCTCTTACTTTTCACGAATTTTTATTGCATGGCAAATTATTATGTGATATACTATAAAATAGGTTATTAGGTTTATTATTACTTTTGCAACTCTCTTTTCGAAAGGACAGATTATTATGTGCGGTATTTGCGGCTTCACAGGTCAAATCGTTGACCGAGACAAGGTTATCAAAAATATGACCGACGTCATCACCCACAGGGGTCCGGACTCCAGCGGCTTCTACCAGGATTCCCGCATCTCAATGGGCTTTCGGCGTCTTTCCATTATCGACATTGACGCAGGACATCAGCCTATCTACAACGAGGACAAGTCCTTAGTTCTCACCTTTAACGGCGAAATCTACAATTACAGGGAGCTTCGCGACCGGCTTATCGAATGCGGTCACGAATTTTACACCAACTCCGACAGCGAGGTTCTCATCCACGGCTTTGAAGAGTGGCACGAGGATTTACTCATGAAGCTCCGCGGTATGTTCGGCTTCGCCATATATAACGTAAAGGACGGCTCCGTTTTTATTGCCCGCGACTTCTTCGGCATTAAGCCCATGCACTACACCCTTGTTGACGGCGAAATCATCTACGGCTCAGAGATTAAGAGCATTTTAGAGCACCCAAAATACGAAAAACGCTTTAACTACCGCGCATTAGACACCTATCTCTCTTTCCAGTATGCGGTTCCTCCCGAAACCTTCTTCGAGGACGTTTACTGTCTGCTGCCCGGCCATTTCCTATGGTATAAAAACGGCGAAGTCACCACCGAGAGATACTTTGAAGCAAAGTTTAGACCCGACGAAAACCTCTCCGAGGAGGACGCAGTCAACAAAATTGAGTCTGCCTTCGAAAACTCCGTAAACGCTCACAAAATAGCCGACGTTGAGGTAGGCTGCTTCCTTTCCTCGGGCGTTGATTCAAGCTATGTTTCCACCTACTTTGCCGACCAAAAGACCTTTACCGTAGGCTTTGATTTCGGCGAAAAATATAACGAGATAAGCTGGGCAAAGCGCCTTTCCGAAAAGATTGGCGTTGACCACTACACGAAGCTCATAACAAGCGAGGAATTCTGGGACGCTGTGCCCAAGGTTCAGTATCACATGGACCAGCCCTTAGCCGACCCCTCATGCATCGCTCTCTACTTCGTTTCAAAGCTCGCCTCGGAGCACGTTAAGGTTGTTCTCTCGGGCGAGGGTGCAGACGAGCTTTTCGGCGGCTATCAGGTTTATCGCTCACCTATGAATCAGCGAATTTACCACGCTGTCTGCCCCTATCCTCTCAGAAAGCTCCTTAGAAAAATTGCTTTAAGACTCCCGGACATCAAGGGCAGAGATTACCTTATCCGCGCCTGTGACCCTCTTGAGGAGGACTTTATCGGAAACGCATTCCTCTACAACTACGAGCAGAAGTACGAGCTTCTTAAGGACCCCTCAATCGCAACTCGTCCTCAGGACCTTACCAAGCGTTTTTATAACCGCGCAAGAAAATACGACAAGGTCACAAAGATGCAGTATATCGACATAAACCTTTGGCTTGTGGGCGATATCTTACTTAAAGCCGACCGCATGAGCATGGCAAACTCCCTGGAGCTTCGCGTTCCCTTCCTTGATAAAGAGGTCTGGAAGGTGGCTTCAACCATCCCCTCAAAGCTGAGAGTAAACCGCAAGAACACAAAGTATGCTCTCCGTCAGGCAGCCCTTCGCCATCTCCCCGAGGAAACCGCTCAGAAGGAGAAGTTAGGCTTCCCCGTACCCACAAGAGTATGGCTCAGAGACGAGAAGTTCTACAATATTGTTAAAGAGGAATTCAAATCCCCCACAGCTCAGAAATTCTTTAATATTGACGTTATCATGGATTGGCTTGATGACCACTACGAGGGTCTTGCCGACACCTCGCGCAAGGTTTGGGCAATCTATGTTTTCCTTATTTGGTACAAACAGTACTTCGGCGAAGTAACCTCAGAGGAAATCACCGAGGATGTGCTCGGAGAGGTTGACAATATAGAGGATGTTGTCACCGCTGCGGGTGCAAGCGTCGGAACTACCAGCAAGGAACGGCTCAACGAGCTTTTCGGGCTTGCCTTTGACGATGAGGACGGCGCAGGAAAAGAGGAATTCTCCGTAAGAACTGCCGACGAAGAGCCTGAGAGCGACTCCGAAACAGAGGAATAAGCCTGCGCTTTAAGGCTTTCAAGATGTATAAATCAGATTTCGTATCCTAAAATATATTACATTCGGCTTTTGCCGTATATCTTTGTCATGTGCTGCGTGACCTAAGGTGGTGAAACCCCTGAAAATCGAAAACTATCCCTTTCTGTCCGAAACCCCGACGGCGGTAGCCTTGGGCTTCTTTGACGGAGTTCACCTTGCCCACAGAGAGATTATCAAGGGTGCGGTTTCAGCCGAAAGCCGGGGGCTTACTCCCACGGTTTTCACCTTTAAGACCCTTGCTAAAAAAGCCCCCTCGGGAGAGCTTACAACCGAAAAGGAAAAAGCTGAAATCTTTGCCGCTTTGGGAGTCAAACAGCTTATTAAGGCAGATTTTGAGAGCGTGAAAAACCTCTCTCCCGAAGAATTTGTCAGAGATGTTTTGGCGGATTCGCTCAAAGCGAAAAAGGTTTTCTGCGGCTATAACTACCGCTTCGGCAAAAACGCAGAGGGCGATATTTTCTCTCTTGCTCACCTCTGTCAAAAGTTAGATATAGAGGTTTTTGTCACCGAGGAAATGACCGAAAAGGGCGAGAAAATCTCCTCAACAGAGATAAAAAGTCTGCTCTCGGAAGGCTTCCCCAAAAAAGCCGAAAGGCTCCTCTGCGATAAGTATTCCTTTGAGGGCAGGGTTATCCACGGGGCAAAATTAGGCAGAAAATTAGGCACGCCTACCCTGAACATTGAAATTGACGAAAGAAAATTCTTACCCCGCTTCGGCGTCTATGCCGCAGAAGTTTTTATTGAGGGTAAAAAACATTCCGCCGTACTTAACTTAGGCAAAAAACCCACGGTAAAGGGGGACGAAAAAGTCACCCTTGAGGCTTATCTCTTGGAGGTATCGGGGGATTTCTACGGAGATTTCGCAAAGGTAAGGCTCGTGGAATTTTTAAGAGACGAGAAGAAGTTTGAGTCTCTGGAAGCTCTCAAAGCCGCCATTGAAAACGATATCTCAAAAGCAAGAGAGCTTTTGAAGCAAAAATGAAAAGCTAATACGAATCAAATATAATAAATATAAAAAAGTATAGCAAAAGGCTCGGAGTATTTCTCTCTGAGCCTTCTCTGTTTTCTTATTGCTTCGGGCATATTACCCTGCCTTTTAGGCGCCGATGTATCTTACCTCGCCGCCATAAGAGGCTTAGCTTAACTGCTTCATTCTCTTATAGCGATAGAGAACATTCTTTGACCACTCGCGGTCAATCTTCAAAAAGCCGGGGAGCTTCCTGTCCTTTATCGCCATTTCGCTGACAATTCTTACCGCCTTGCCGTATATCTCAAGCCGTGCAGATTGGACGTAGGGCTCATGGTCCTTGCCTAAAAAGAAGGTAAAGCCCATGGTGTTTTTTTCGCGGTTATACATTGAGAGATAGCCCTCGGGAGCCTCCGAAAGCTCCTTCTTCTTGGCTACCATTTCGCTGATTACCAGCTTGGTAATCTCCACCGCCATATCGTCAAGTCCCGATTCAAAAATAAAAATCTTCTCCTTAAAGGAGCAAAAGTCGGGGGCAATTCTCTTTCTCACGCCTATAAGCCGTTCGTACTTCTGCTCAAGCTCAACATCCTCAAGCTGAAATCGGTCAACATCGGGGATAAGGTACACCATGAAGCGATTTTTCATATCATTATATAAAAGCGGATAGGTGAGCCTTGCCTCGTAGCCGCAGGCTGTACACCTAAACTTAAAGAGCTTTTCGTCAAGCACGTCCTCCCTGAGAATAGGCTCGTTGGTGGCGTTAATGCTCATGTAGAGCTTTGCGTCACTGCTCTCGGAGCACTTGGGACAGGGTATCTTTTTAACTACTACGTTTGCCATATTCTCAAACCTTTCCGAAACGATAATCGCTGATATACACATAATTATATCATAGGGAGAGTTTTTAACAAGAGTTTTTGCAAAATTTTTATTGATTTTAGGCTTTGTTGATGTCATAATATAGATATAGTATTTCACAGTAAAGGAGTTTCTACTATGGGTAACAATACACAGGAAATCAACAACCTAAGCACGCTTTTCGCTGAGGCCTCTAAGGAGATTATTGAGAGAAGCCGAATTAAATCTCAGATGAGAAAGCTGAGAACAATTATGGAGTCTGATAAGAAGCGGCTCCAGGCAGCCTACGCAGAGCTTGGAAAAATCTTCTATGAGGGAACCGAGAATAAAAACGCCGCAAGAGTAGAGGTTCTCAAGAAGCTCATTAAGCATCTGAACAGCAGAATTGAAAAGGCTGAAATCAGACTTGCCCAGCTCGAGGTTGCGCGTTCACTTGACGACTGCACACAGGCATTAAAGACCGAGCTTTCCTCAAAGCTCAGCACAGCAAAAGCCGCCACTGCGGGTATCGCCAAAGACCTTCAGGAAAAGGCAAAGAAAAAGGCAGACAG
>JAQXHW010000108.1 GCA_029007475.1 Oscillospiraceae bacterium
TACTTTGGCGGTTACCACAGCTGCTTCTAACGCAATCGGTATGGGTATTGCGGCAACTTTAGTTCTGATAGGCTCAAACGCGGTAATAAGCGCGCTGAGAAAGGTTATTCCCGACAAGGTGAGGATTCCTGCTTACATAACTATTATCGCCGCCTTTGTTACAGTAGTTCAGATGGTGGTAAAAGCCTTTGCTCCTGCTATTGACGAGAGCCTGGGTATATTTCTGCCTCTTATTGTCGTAAACTGTATAATCCTCGGACGTGCCGAGATGTACGCCAGCAAAAATCCCATTATCCCCTCCATGCTTGACGGACTCGGAATGGGAATAGGCTTTACGGCAACGCTCCTTATTATGGGCTCAATCCGAGAGATTTTAGGTAACGGCACATGGTTTGGTATGCCCATAACCGGAGGTATTCAGATTATTATTTTCATGCTTCCTCCCGGCGGCTTCTTTGTTTTCGGTATGCTTATTGCTCTTGCCGCTAAAATAAGCGGCAAAAAACCTCCTAAGGCGGCAGGCTGTGCAAGCTGTCCCTTAAAGGGTAAATGCTCCGTACAGATTTCCGAGGGCGACGAAAAAGCCTGTCCCTCAAAGGCAGAGGTTCTTGCCTCTGAGGTTTCTGAGAAAGGGGGAGAGGGCGCATGATTATTAAGTCGCTGATTGCGGTTTTCCTCGCGGCAATCCTTACGGAAAACTATGTATTGTCGAAGTTTTTAGGTATCTGTCCTTTCCTCGGTGTATCCAAAAAGGTCAATACGGCTTTAGGTATGAGCGCGGCGGTTACTTTTGTAATGGTTTTGGCGACTGCGGCTACCTACCCAATTTACATGTATCTCTTGGTTCCTGCAAATCTCAGCTATTTGCAGACTATCGTGTTTATTCTCATTATTGCGGGACTTGTTCAGCTTGTTGAGATTGTTCTCAAGAAGTACATTCCCTCTCTCTATAATTCTCTGGGAATTTACCTGCCCCTGATTACCACAAACTGCGCTGTTTTAGGCGTTACAATGCTTGTAATTGAGAAAAGCGGCCCCGATTTCGGCTTCGGTCACGCTATGGTAAATGCCTTGGGCGCAGGTATCGGCTTCCTTGTTGCAATGGTAATGTTTGCAGGAGTTCGTCAGCGTTTGGAAGCTGCCGATATTCCCAAAGCCTTAAAGGGTCTGCCTATAACTTTAGTTGCGGCTTCTCTTGTTTCCCTGAGCTTCTTAGGCTTTTCGGGAATAGTTGAAGGTATGTTAGGCTAAGGGGGTGCGGTAATGGATATTAATTCGATTTTACTTGCCGTACTTATAGTTGCCGGCATAGGACTTGTACTGGGCGTAATTTTGGCGGTGGCTTCCCTTTTAATGGCAGTACCCAAGGATGAAAAGGTTGAAGCCTTAAAGGAGGCTCTCCCCGGAGCAAACTGCGGAGCCTGCGGCTACTCGGGCTGTGAGGGATACGCAAAGGCTCTCGCCTTAGGCGAAGCGGCCTTAGGAAAATGCTCTCCCGGCGGTGAGGACTGTGTGTCACAGCTCTCAAAAATTTTAGGAGTTGAGGCTGCCTCTAGGGAGAAAAAAACTGCCCTTGTGCATTGTATGGGAAGCGAGGACAACACAGACGTCAAGATGGAGTATCAGGGAGTTATGTCCTGCCGTGCGGCAATGACCCTGCACGGCGGCATGAGCAGCTGTACCTTTGGCTGTCTCGGCCTCGGCGACTGTATGAATGCCTGTCCCTACGGTGCAATTTCTCTCTGCAACGGAGTTGCCCATATTGAGCCTGAGCTTTGCAAGGGTTGTTCGATGTGTGTTTCAGCCTGTCCAAAGAAGCTAATTTCCTTTGTGCCTTACAAGGATATGGCGGTTGTGCGCTGCTTTAACTGCCAAAAGGGCGCAGACGCGAGAAAGGTATGTAAGAGTGCCTGTATCGGCTGTAAGAAGTGCGAAAAGGTCTGCGAAGCCGGAGCGGTCAAGGTTGAGAATTTCTTAGCCTATGTAGACGCTTCAAAATGCACAGGCTGTATGAAGTGTGTGGAAAGCTGTCCCCAAGGCTCTATAACTGCTTTTAGGGCAGGAGCGTAAGAAGTGAAATAATCTATGCACGGCTTTAGAAATGCCGAGACTGCGGCGCAGTAAAACACAGCCGCGAAAATGCGAAAATATATTGTAAGGAATTTTCCTGCTCGATAAAAAACTCCTCCGTTTTCGGGGGAGTTTTTTGTATTCGTGTAAACTTAATCTGAAAATTTTGTGAAAATATAAAAAATTTTTGGAAAAAACGATACAAAATGAAATTTTTGTAGTATAATTACAATGTCTTTTTGTGTTCAAAAAATACTCATAAGGAGTGAACTATATGGTAGAGGTTAAAAACCTTACTAAATCCTACGGTAATGTTCTTGCCGTAAAGGGTATTAGCTTTTCGGCAAATGCCGGCGAGATACTGGGATTTCTCGGCCCTAACGGCGCCGGAAAAACTACCACAATGAATATTATTACGGGCTTTCTCTCGGCAACAGGAGGTACGGTTACCATTGACGGCTACGATATCCTTGATAATCCCAAGGAGGCACGCTCCCGCATAGGATATCTCCCGGAGCAGCCCCCTCTTTATCTCGATATGACCGTTGAGAAATACCTTGAATTTATCTATGAGCTGAAGAAGGTGAAATTACCTCGTCAGGCTCACCTTAAAGAGATTATGACTCTGGTTAAAATCTACGATATCAAGGACAGGGTTATAAAGAATCTTTCAAAGGGATACCGACAGAGAGTAGGCGTTGCTCAGGCATTGGTGGGCAATCCCCCTGTTATTATACTTGACGAGCCTACCGTGGGTCTTGACCCAAGACAGATTATCGAGATGAGAAGCCTTATTCGCTCTCTCGGCAAGAAGCACACCGTAATTTTTTCCTCTCATGTGCTTTCCGAGGTTTCCGCAATTTGCGACAGAATCGTTGTTATCTCCAACGGAACTATCGCCGCCGACTCGAAAACCGAGGAGCTTTCCTCAATTACCGATGATTTCGGCAGAATTTCTCTCACGGTTGAGGGTGTGCCCTCAAGCGTCGCCTCTGTTCTATCGGAGATTGACGGGGTGACAAAGGTGAGAAAAGATATAAAATATTCCGAAAATGTTTGCTCCTTTATTTTAGAGCATAAAAAGGATATGGATATAAGACGTGCGGTTTTCCGCGCTATGTCAAAGGCTGACTGTCCCATACTTGAAATGAAGGACGCAGGAAAAACCCTTGAGGAGAGCTTCCTCTACCTCACCGACGTTACCGAGGTTGAGAGAACTAAAAAGGGCAGAAAGGGAGGTAAAAACTGATGAAAGCTATATTCAAAAGAGAGTTTGCCTCTTATTTCACTTCTCCCTTAGGCTACATAATTTTGGCTATTTACGGCTTCCTTTCGGGACTCTTTATTCTGATTTCCTATTATGATACGGGTTATAGCTATGCCATAGCCGACGGCATAGCCCCCATGATGAACTTTGCGCTTTTCATAATTCCCCCAATAACCATGAAGTCCTTTACCGACGAAAAACGTCAGCACACGGACCAAGCGCTGCTCACCGCTCCCGTGAGCCTTTGGGATATTGTTTTGGGTAAATTTTTTAGTGCATTTGCCCTCTATGTAATCTGCACGCTTTACTATTTCGTCTATGTGCTTTTCACGTTAATGTTTATTCCTTCTCCTGCTATTGAGTGGGGAGTGCTCTTTACCTGTTGGCTCGGAATTTTACTTCTGGGTGCGGCAATGCTGGCAGTTAACCTTTTCTATTCCTCTCTGACAGCTTCTCAGATTTTGGCTGTTGTTGTGGGTATGGGCACAGGACTTTTTATTATGCTATACGACGTTATTATCTTCACTGTGGCTAATTCCATAAGCTCTATGTTCAAGATAGATTATCAGATAGTTGTACTTGATAAGCTATCAGTTACTTCGCATTTCACGAACTTTGTAAGCGGAGTTTTGAATCCTGCGGACATAGTATTTTTCGTAAGCTTTGCTCTTGTATTCCTGTTCTTTACCAACAGGGTGCTGGATAAAAAGCGTTGGTCTTAAGGGAGGTTTTTTCATGAGTAACAGAATAGAAAAGGCTTCTGCAAAGCTTTCTGCAAAGACCCGCATGATTATGAATATTATTTTCATAGTTGTCGTTTTGGCTGTGGTTGTGGGAGCAAATATACTAACCTCTTTCATTGTTAAGAGAAATCCTGCCTCTCAGGTCGATTTTACCTCTGACGGAGCATACAGCCTGCAGGCAGGTACCGTAGAGTATCTGAACTACCTTGAGGACGAGATTGTTATTAAGGTTCTCTGCTCCGAGGATAAGCTCATCAGCTACGACAGCTCCTTCGGTTATCAGGCTAATCAGCTTCTTCTGAAATTCTCTACCTACTCAAATATAGAGGTTGAGTTTGTTGAGGATTTACAGATGACCTCGGTAAGTGCCTGGCAGGAAAAGTACCCCGATATCGACTGGAAGGCTCTAAACGAAATTCTGCTTGTTGAAAGCAAGACAAGCGGCAGGTACGCAGGCGTTAAGCGCGACGATTTCTTCACCGTAACCTACGATTCTTCTTCCGGAGAGAATGTTATCATCGGTCAGAATGTCGAGTCCGAAATTCTCTCTGCAATTCAGCGAGTTACCTCCGAGAAAATCGTGAAGGTGGGTATTTCCGTGGGCAACGGAGAATTCCTCTCTGCCGACTCTCAGTATTACGCAGAGTTTTCGAATTTAAGAGGCACCTTAACCCACAATGCCTACGACGTTGAGGATATTAACTTAAGCACAACCGTACCGAATGAGGATATGGAAATCATTATTATGGTAGCGCCTATCTACGATCTTACCGCTGAGGCGGCCGACAATCTTACAAATTGGCTCCAAAATGACGGCGAGTACGGAAAGACCTTGGTTTATGTTCCTTTCTATCTTGCCGAGGACACGCCTAATCTCGATTTAATTATCGAACAGTGGGGAATGACTGTCACAAGGGGCATGGTTGAGGAAAAGGACGAGAGCAAGACCCTCTCAAGCGGCGGAGCTTTTCTTCCCGATTATGCCGACGAAAAATTCACCGAAACCTTAAACGATACTTCAAAGCCTGTTGCCTTCGGTACAGACTGTATGCCAATAAAGATCAGGGACGAAAAAATAGCTTCCTCAATCCTCACAACCTCCTCAAAGGCAGTAGTTCACCTCATTGACGACGAGGGACTCACGGGCGAAACCGAGGAGGCAGGCGAAAACGGCATAACCGTTGCCGCGGTTGCAACCAAAACAGCCGATACGGGCGAAACCTCAAACGTAGTTGTATGGGGCTCTATTGCAGGACTCCAGGACAACGTAATGAAGATGCCTAACTACAACAACGAAAGCTACTTTGTAAATATGCTCAATACCCTCTGCGATAATGAGGTACAGGGAATTGTTGTTAACGGAGCAGCGTTTAGCGGCTCTGTTATGACCGTTACCGACGGAGTAAGAACAGCATTCAGAATTATCTTTGTAATCGTTGTTCCCTTGGCGCTTATCGGTGCTTGCATCTTTGTATTTGTTAGAAGGAGAAATCGCTGATGAACAAACGGATGATTAGAAATATTATTATCGCCGCAGCCGCACTTTTAGTCGTTGCGGGAGTAATCTGCATGGTGATTTTTATTCCATCATGTGCAAATAATACCCCGAAGAAAACCGAGCTTGACTACGGTACGGATATGAAGCTCTTCGTAGACGAGGATGGGCTTCACTGCGCCGAGGTTGTAACAAACGAAAAGGGAGAAATCGAAAACAACTCCTATGGTACGCTTATTGATTATTTCCCCGCAAAGATTGAGAAAATCGCCATGGAAACCCCTTGGGGCAACTATACCTTTATTCTTACCACTCCTGTGGACTCAGACGGTAAAACCGAGGCGACTGTCTATACCTTAGAGGGCTTTGAGGACTATCAGCTTGAAAGCACAAATCCTGCTCTTTTGGCAAGCGCGATCTGTAAAATAGACTTTATCTCAGTTGTTGACTTAAAGGGCGAAAAATCCTCTGAGTTCGGTTTTGACGAGCCTCGTGCAAAGGGTACCGCTTACTACAATGACGGCACTCACTCCACCGTAATTTTAGGCGCCGATGCCGCAGGCGGAGAAAGCTGTTACATTAAATTCGGCAACAGCGACACAATCTACCTTGTCGCAAAGGAAAATATGGAGTCGATGCTTTATGATATAACCGACCTTTTCAGCGCGTCGATTAACGCTGATAAAACCTCGGTTTCCGACGACAGCTTTTCCGAGATTACCCTTGGCGGTACTCACTTCTCAAAGGAGATTACAATAGCCAAAAACGATGATAATGCGCTTTCCTGCTACTATGTAATGACCTCCGAGGGAAATACTCCCGTAAGCAACGTAGCGGGCAGCAATATTGTAGGCTCAATAAAATCTCTCACCTGCGAGGATGTTGTCTGTGTTAATCCCGATAAGGATAAGCTTAAGGAATACGGCTTGGAAAAGCCCTTTGCCACAGTCAAGACGGAGTATAGCTACACCGAGAAAACCTATGACGAAAACGGTTTGGAAACAGGCAGCAAGAACAAGACCTTAAAGGTTTCCCTCTTAGCTTCCGAGGCTGATTCGGAGGGTAAGGTTTATCTCATGCAGGAGGGCGGCAAGCTAATCTATAAAATCGCCGCAGCCTCAGTTCCCTGGGCAACTGTTTCCGAGAGCGATTTGAGAAGCGAGTATGTTTTCTCGCCCGCTTATTCAGCTTTAAGTAAGGTTGAGGTAGCGGCAAACGGAAAAACATACAGCTTTATCATGGGCGAGGAGGAGCAAGACGGCGCTATTGTCAAGACCGTTTCTCTTGACGGCAAAAAGATAGACGAGCCCGCTTTCTATACCTTCTGTCAGGACCTTTCCCTCTTAACTGTTGCAGGTCAGGACGACTCTGCAAAAACTACCGGCACAGCCCTTTCGGTTACCTATACATACTCCTCGGGCAGAGCCGCCGATAAGGTTGAGTTCAAGTCTACCGGCAGCCAGAAAATTATAGCCGCACTAAACGGAAAAGGTGACGGTTACGTCTATAAAGAGCAGGTTGACGGCATGACAGAAAACTTGGAGAAATTAGCGAAAGGACAGGAGATTTCTTCTGTTCTATGATAGTTTCGGCAAAGCGGTTCTCTTAAACCCCTGCGGAATTGTTGAAAATCCCGATTTTCTGAGAAAAACTTGATTTTCTCTGTAAATATGGTATAATGTATTACAGTTGAATATTGTATTAAGTAAGGAGTAGGTTTTCAGACCTGCTCCTTGGCTTTTGTCTTGGAGGTGTTAAGATGAAAGAAAGTAAAGGCAACGTATATGAGAGCGTAAAAGCTATTGCAGAGCCTATTGCCGAGAGCCTGGGACTTTCCGTTTGGGACGTCCGCTATCTAAAGGAGGGTGCTTCCCGGTATCTCCGTATCTTTATTGATAAGGAGGAGGGAGTTTCAATTGACGATTGCGAGGCTATGTCAAGAGCCATAGACGCTCCCTTAGACGAGCTTGACCCCGTAAAAGAAGCCTATATCTTAGAGGTTTCCTCTCCCGGTATTGAGCGTGAGCTGACAAGACCCGAACACTTCGACCGCTTTATCGGCGCCGATATTATGGTGCGCTTAATAAGACCTATGGAGGTTTTGGGCAGAGAGTTCAAGGGAGTTCTCAAAGCCCACGACAAGGAAACCCTTACCGTGGCTGACCACTCGGGAGAAAACGAAGTGACGATAAGCAAAAAGGACGCAGCGTGGATAAAATTAGATGATTTTGATTAATACCCCGAAATGAATTTTGCGGCGAAACAAATTTAGATTTTATTCCAAATACATTGTTTAGAAAGGAATGGTTATTAAAAATGGTAAACAAGGAGTTATTCGAGGCTCTTGCCCTTCTCGAAAAGGAAAAGGGTATTCCCGTAGAGTACATGATTGACCAAATCAAGAGGGCAATCGTGGTAGCCTGTAAAAATCTTTACGGCAACGAGAATGTGGATATCGTTATGGACCCTGAAAAGAACACATTCAACGTAAAGCTCATTAAGACAGTTGTTGAGGAGGTTGAGGACGAGTCTGCTGAAATCGCTCTTGCTGACGCAAAGCAGATTTCAAAGCGCGCCGCAGTCGGCAAGGAATTAGGTATTCCACTCGACCCCAAGAAGTTCGGAAGAATCGCAGTCAGCGCTTCCAAGAACGTTATCCACGGCGGTATCCGTGACGGCGAAAAGGGTCAGGCATTAAGAGAGTTCCAGTCAAAGTACAAGGAGCTTTTAACCGCTACTGTTGAGAGAATAGACCCTAAAACAGGTAACGCAACTCTCAAATTCGGCAAGGCTGAGGCAATTCTCCCCAAGTCAGAGCAGATTGCCGATGAGGTGCTCACCGAGGGCGAGCATATTAAGGTTTACGTTGTTGACGTTAAGGTAGGCGACAGAGGTCCCCGCGCTATTATTTCAAGAACACACCCCGATTTCGTAAGAAAGATGTTCGAAACAGAGGTTCCCGAAATCTTTGACGGAATTGTTGAGATTAAGTCTATCTCCCGTGAGGCAGGCTCCCGTACAAAAATGGCAGTTATCTCCAACGACCCCGAGGTTGACGCAGTAGGCGCCTGTATCGGTACAAGAGGCGCAAGAGTTAACGCTATTGTTGAGGAGCTCTGCGGCGAAAAAATCGACATAATCGTTTACGACGAGGATCCCGAGAAGTTTATTGCGGCTTCTCTCTCTCCTGCAAACGTTCTCTCGGTACAGCTTGCAGAGGACGGCTCAAAGGCTTGCAGGGTAACCGTTCCCGACGGCCAGCTTTCCCTCGCTATCGGCAACAAGGGTCAGAACGCCCGCCTTGCAGCAAAGCTCACAGGATGGAAAATTGATATCCGTCCCGAGAGCGGCTTCTTCGGCGAGGATACCGAGGACTGATAATATAAAAAATGCCAAAAGGAGGAATTTTAATGAAGCAGAGAAAAATTCCCATGAGAAAATGCACAGGCTGTAACGAGATGAAGCCGAAAAATGAGCTTATCCGAGTGGTAAAAGCTCCCGATAAGCTAAGCGATACCGGCGAGGTTTTGGAAAAGGGCGAAATATCCTTAGACTTAACCTCAAAGAAAGCCGGCAGAGGTGCATATATCTGCAAGAATATCGAATGCTTTAATGCGGCGAAGAAAGCAAGACGCTTTGAAAAGGCTTTCGCAACCCAAATTCCCTCCTCGGTTTATGATTCTATGGAGGAGGAGCTTAAAAAAAGTGAATGACAGGCTGCTGTCTCTGCTGGGAATATGTCGACGTGCCGGTAAAATGGCAATAGGCTTTGACCCTGCGGTAGATTCCATAGAAACCGACAAAACTAAACTTGTGTTAGCCGCGTCGGATATATCAGCTAACACCGCCAAAAAGCTAAAGGCTGTGGCAGATGCGCATAAGGTGGACTTCATCTTTATTAAGAGAACTAAGGATGAGCTGAGCTTTTCTCTCGGCAAAACCTGCGCTTTGGTTGCCATAACCGACCACGGCTTCGAAAAGAAGATAAGAGAGCTTATTTTGGCAGAGTGTAATGAAGGAGGAAACAGTTTATGATTAAATATAAGGTACGCGAGGTGGCTAAGGACTTAGGCCTTCAGAGCAAGGAGGTCGCAGACGTTGTAAGCAAATACAGCGGCAAAACCAAAAACTCCATGACCGCCTTAGAGGAAGATGAGCTTAATTTCGTTTTCGATTACTTTACTCAGAAAAATTCCGTTGAGAGCCTCTCGGATTACTTCGCAGTTCGTGACAGAGCTATCGAGGCAAGAGAGCAGGCAGCTCAGTCTCAGACAGAGGTTAAAGAGGAAGTAAAAGATGAGGTTAAGGCAGAAAGGCCCTCAAAGGCCGAAAAGACTTCCGAGAAAAAAGCCGATAAGCCTGCACAGGAGAAGAAGCCTGCCACTCAGAAGACAGAGCAGAAGGCTCCCCGAAAGGTTGACAACACACCCATTGATAATTCCGTTATCAAGAGCAAGCGCAGCGAGGGCAAGGTTATTGATACCCGCGCAAGCTACGTAAATGTTGAGAGATACAATGAGAAATACGACCGCATGGCTTACGACAAGGTTCGCTCAGACAGCAATATGTCAAAGGCTAAGCAGAAGATTAACCAGCGTTCACAGCAGAAGGGCAAGCACAGAAGCGCCAAGCGCGAAACTGAGCAGGAGAGAATGAACCGTATTGCTCAGGAGAGAAAACAGAAGGCAATTACAATTAAGATTCCCGATGAGATTACCATTCAGGAGCTTGCCTTAAGACTCAAGGCAACCGTTGCCGAGGTTATCAAAAAGGCCTTCCTCATGGGTACAATGGTTACCGCTAACGATTCCGTCGATTTCGATACAGCTTCGCTTATTGCCATGGAGTTCCACGCAAAGGTTGAAAGAGAAGTTGTGGTTACTATTGAGGAGAGAATTATCGACGACTCCGAGGACGACGAGGAGAATCTCCAGGGCCGTGCTCCCGTAGTTGTTGTTATGGGACACGTTGACCACGGAAAGACCTCTCTCCTCGACTATATCCGTCATTCAGAGGTCACCGCTACCGAGGCAGGCGGTATTACTCAGCATATAGGTGCATACAGAGTAAACCTTGACGGCAGAGATATTACCTTCCTTGATACTCCCGGACATGAAGCCTTTACAACCATGCGTCTGAGAGGTGCTCAGGTTACCGATATTGCAATCCTCGTTGTTGCCGCTGACGACGGAATTATGCCCCAGACAGTTGAGGCTATCAACCACGCAAAAGCAGCAGGCGTTTCTATTATTGTTGCAATCAACAAAATGGATAAGCCCGAGGCCAACCCCGACAGAGTTATGCAGCAGCTCACCGAATATGAGATTATTCCCGAGGCTTGGGGCGGCGACACACCCTGTATACCTGTTTCGGCAAAGACAGGTATGGGCATTGACGACCTTCTCGAAATGGTACTCCTTATCGCAGATATGAAGGAGCTAAAGGCTAATCCCGACCGTGCCGCAAAGGGTACTGTTGTTGAGGCTCGTCTTGATAAGGGCAGAGGTCCTATTGCTACTATTCTTGTTCAAAACGGTACTCTCCGCGTTGGCGATATCGTTGTTGCAGGTACGGCAGTAGGCAGAGTTCGTGCAATGACCAATGAGCGCGGCGAAAAGGTAAAGGAAGCCGGTCCCTCCGTACCTGTTGAGATTACGGGTCTTGCAGAGGTTCCCTCCGGCGGCGACACGGTAAACGCAGTTTCGGACGAGAGACTTGCCCGTGAGCTTGTAGAGCAGAGAAAGACTCAGCAGAAAGAGGAGCTCTTTAATTCAAGAACTAAGGTTAACCTTGATAATCTCTTTGACCAGATGAAGTTAGGCGAGGTTAAGGAGCTTAAAATCGTTGTTAAGGCAGACGTTCAGGGCTCGGTTGAGGCTGTACGTCAGTCCTTAGAGAAACTCTCAAACGAGGAAGTAAGAGTTGCCTGTATCCACTGCGGCGTAGGTGCTGTCAACGAGTCCGACGTAATGCTCGCTAACGCATCCAACGCAATTATCGTAGGCTTTAACGTACGTCCCGACTCCGTTGCCGCAGCCAACGCAGAGCGCGACGGTGTTGATATGAGAATGTATACCATTATCTACGACTGTATCGAGGAGATTGAGTCGGCTATGAAGGGTATGCTTGCTCCCAAGAAGCGCGAGGTACAGCTTGGCTATGCCGAGTGCCGTAACGTCATTAAGATTAAGTCTATCGGTACTATCGCAGGCTCATACGTCAAGAGCGGTAAGATTCAGAGAAACGCTCTCATAAGAGTTGTTCGAGACGGTATTATTATCGCTGAGGACTCCGTTGCGTCTCTCCAGAGATTTAAGGACGCCGTTAAGGAGGTTTCCGAGGGCTACGAGTGCGGTATCGGACTTGAGAGATTTTCCGACCTTAAGGAAGGCGACATCTTTGAGGCATATATTATCGAAGAATATCGAGAGGATTAATAAATGGCTAACCATAAGCTGTCAAGAACTACCGAAGATATAAAAAGAGAGCTCACGGCTATATTTCGTGAGCTCAAAGACCCCAGAGTGCAGGGAGCATTTGTTTCAATTATCAGGGTTGAGGTAACAAACGACCTTTCCTACTGCACCGTATATATTAGCGCAATCGAGGGTATGGACAGAGCTAATGAAGCCGTAAAGGGACTGAAGAATGCCGCAGGCTTTATTCGCTCCGAGCTTGCGAAAAGGCTCTCAATACGCCATGTACCCGCCCTCATTTTTAAGGCAACAGATTCCATTGAGTATTCCGCCTCAATCTCCAAGATATTAAACGATTTGGAGAAAAAGAGACCTCAGAACGAGGATGGGGAGGCTTAAGATGACTGACCTTAAAACAGCAGCGGAGCTTTTGAAATCAAAGGATAATATCGAGATTTTAACTCATCACTATCCCGATGGGGATACCTTAGGCTCTGCCTATGCCCTGTGCCTGAGCTTACAGAGCATGGGTAAAAACGCAAGGGTCGTAACAAGCGGTGTGCCGGCTCACAAGTACGATTTTCTCAAGGACTCTATGAAGATGCAGAGCTTCGAGAGGGAGTTTGTTGTGAGCGTTGACGTTGCCGCTCCCTCCCTGTTAGGCGAAAACTTAGAGGAGTATGGGGAAATTATCGACCTTTGTATTGACCATCACGGTACAAACTCAATGCAGGCAACCGATATTTATGTTGAGGCTCAGGCTGCCGCCTCCGCTGAGATTATTTATAATCTCATTTTGGAGCTGGGCTGTGAGATAACCCCTGAGATTGCAAACTGTATTTATACGGGAATTTCCACAGATACAGGCTGCTTCCGCTATTCAAATACAACCTCACGCACCCATGAAATTGCCGCTGATTTAATGTCAAAGGGAGCAGACTGGCAGAAAATTAACGCTGTCATGTTCGAGATTAAATCGAAAGAACAGCTCCACTTAGAGCGCATGGTTTACCGCACTCTGGAATATCACTGCAACGGCAAAATGGCTCTTATTTATACCACTCTTGATATGCTCAAGGGCGCAGGTATCCGTGACGACGAGGTAGAGGGGCTTGCCTCTATCCCCAAGCAGATTGAGGGAGTGCTTTTGGGACTCACCTTAAGAGAGAAAGAGGACGGTACCTTTAAGATTTCCGCCCGCACTAACGAGGGTGCAAATGCCGCCGAGTTCTGCGGACTTTTCGGCGGCGGAGGTCATCCTGCGGCATCGGGCTGTACGATTGCCGGTGACCTTGATACCGTAAAATCAAGGCTAATAAAAGCCGCAGAGAGCCTTTTATGAACGGTGTAATCGTAATTAACAAGCCCACGGAGTTTACCTCCTTCGACGTGGTTGCGGTGGTGAGGAAAACACTTCATACCAAGAAGGTCGGGCACTGCGGTACTCTCGACCCTAACGCTACCGGAGTTTTACCCATACTCATCGGCAGAGCCGCAAAGGCACAGGATATTCTCCCTAACCACGACAAGACCTACCTTGCTTCCTTTAGGCTGGGTATGGTAACGGACACGCTCGATATATGGGGAGAGGTAAAGACCGAGGAAAAAACCTGCGTTAAAAAGGACGAGCTTCTGAAAGTTTTGGAGAATTTCAAGGGGGAGATATACCAAATTCCTCCTATGTATTCCGCAATTAAAATTGACGGCAAACGCCTTTACGATTTAGCCCGTGAGGGTAAAGAGGTTGAGAGAGCTCCGCGAAAAATCACGGTTTATTCTCTTGAGCTTTTGGAGTTTTGTGAGGAGACACAAGAGGGAAAGCTGAGAGCTTCCTGCTCAAAGGGAACCTATATCCGTACGCTCATTGACGATATTGCCAAATGCGTATGCGTCGGCGGCACAATGACCTCCCTAATTAGAGAGTGCGCCTGCGGTTTTTCTCTTGAGAGTGCAATTTCCTTAGAGGAGCTTAAAGCCCTCGCTGAGGCTGAGAGAGCAGAGGAAAGAATTTTATCAACCGAAAGCCTTTTTACCTCGTATAAGGCCGTGTATATCTCAGCTCCTCAGGCAAAGCGTTTCGCAAACGGCGGTGCTTTAGAGGTTTCGCGCATAAGAGATATCCCAAAACTCACCGACGGCGAAATACTAAGGGTGAAATACCCGGAGAAAGACTTTTGGGCCTTAGGTAAATATTCGTCGGCTAAAAACGAAATAGCGGTATATAAGCAGTTTTGCGATTATACAGACGTAAATTAATGGCAGATACTTTTTATAAAATTCCCTAAACTGCGGACTCTCGGAAAACAGACTGCCGAGGCAGAAAATAATACTAAGCAAAGAACTGATTTCGTTATAGCGGAGTCAGTTTTGTTTTTTGCTTGAATTATGTAATAGCTTCGGCGGTTGATATGTTTTGGCGGCAGGTTAAAATTGAGTTTTTCTGACAATTATTTAACCCTTGTACCCAATGATACAAAAATGATACAATTAAAGTGTAATATAAAATCGGTAAATTTTTTTGTAATATAAGGAAAATCGGTTGGGTGATAATATGATAAACATTTTAATAGTTGAAGATGAGGAAAGTATAGCTAATCTCATAAGCCTTGCCCTATCTCAGAGAGGATATACCTCCACGATAGCAATAAACGGGGAAGAGGGCGCAAATTTGGTTGAAAGCAAGAGCTTCGACCTGGCGCTCTTAGATGTTATGCTTCCGAAAATAGGCGGATTTGAGCTTTTTGAATACATAAAGAATTTTGATATTCCCGTCATATTCATAACAGCCAAGAGTGCCGTTGAGGATAGGGTAAAAGGACTTAATTTGGGAGCAGAGGACTATATCGTAAAGCCCTTTGATATCGCGGAGCTTTTAGCCAGGGTTGACGGTGTTTTAAGACGTCACAAGAAGTGGGAGGAGACTCTTTCATTTGATGATATTAAGATAGACGCCACCTCGCGAATTGTTACGAAGGGCGGCAGGAAGGTGGAGCTTACCAACAAGGAGTATGAAACCCTTGTTTTCCTGCTGAGGAATAAGAATATCGCTCTCTACCGGGAAACTATCTACGAGCAGGTTTGGAATGAGCCTTTTATGGGGGATACCCGCACCGTGGACTTGCATATTCATCGGCTTCGTCAGAAGCTCTCGCTAAAGGATAGAATCGAAGCTGTCTACAAGGTAGGATATCGCTTTGTTGACTGAGGTTAATTTGTCAGAGCAGGTAGAAATTAGTCAAAAGGAGAGAAACGCTCTTGAAATTCGGCTTTAAGATGTTTATAGTATCTTTTCTCATAATAATTATCTCCTTCGGCATAGGGGGATTTCTCCTTGTTAATTCTGTTTTCAATCATAATTTTGAGAGAATAACCGCATCTAACTTCGAGAATAACCGCTATATTGCCGCCTCTTTGGACGCAATGGTTAAAAATGCAAAGAGCATGGGCTTTGATAACAATAGTATCAACTTCACGGTTGAAAGCTTCAAGAACCAAATGGAGGGAAAAAGAGGGGATACCGAGGTCAAAATTTGTGCTATGAGCGAAACCTTTTTGTATAACAGCGATTCCTTTGTGAACAGGCTGGGTTATTACGGCTACGGCTCAAAGATTTATCATGAGGACGGTAAATACTACTATCAGGTTGTGACCTGTATTGTTCCTACAAATACTCCTCTTTATGTGGAAACCCTTACGGATATTACTTCGGTTTTTGAAGAAAGAGAAGGTTACAGCGGGATTTTCCAGCTTGTGCTCTTAGGCGTTGCGGTGGCGGCTTCCGCGATACTCTGGTTTTTCTCCTACTATATAACAAGACCGCTCTATAAGCTCAAGAAAACGGCAGGGGAGATAGCCTCGGGGGATTACTCCGTCAGGGCGGATTTGTCATTACGAAAAGCAGGCTCGGAGGAGGTTTATGCTCTGGGCAGGAGCTTTGATACCATGGCTGAGAGCATGGAGCATCACATCGAGGAGCTTAAAGAGGAAGCGCGCAGACGCGACGATTTTGTAGGTAATTTCACCCATGAGCTCAAGACGCCCTTAACCTCGGTAATCGGTTACAGCGATATGCTGAGAAGCTACAACCTGCCCGAGGCAAAAAAGCGGGAATGCGCTGAGTTAATTTATAAAGAGGGCAAGAGGCTTGAGTCCCTTTCAATTAATCTCCTAAGCCTTATAGTGCTTAAAAACGAGGGAGTGAAATACGAAAAGCTGTCTGCCGCTTTACTCCTTGAGGACGTAAAAAAGGTGTTAAAGTTTCTTCTTGAAAAGTACGGAGTTACCCTCAAAATCAGCTCTGAGGACTGTATCGTTTTAGGTGAGCCCTCCCTTGTTAAAACCTTAATTTATAACCTTGTGGATAACGGGGCTAAAGCCTCTGAGCCTCAGGATGAAATTGAGATATTGGGAGCAGTAGAGGGGGATAAATACAGAATAACCGTAAGGGATAAGGGCAGAGGAATACCAAAGGATGAAATAGAAAAAATCCGAGAGCCTTTTTATATGGTTGACAAATCAAGAGCAAGAAGGCAGGGCGGCGCAGGCTTAGGCCTTGCCCTATGCGCTGAGCTTTCGCGACTTCACGAGGGAGAGCTGAGAATTGAAAGCGTGGAAAATAAGGGTACGGACGTGAGCTTTACTCTTCCTGTTTTTAAGGAGGTTAGGGATGAAAAAAATTAGACTTTTTATCGCTTTGCTTCTTGCTATGTGTGTTACCGTGGGAATAATAATATTTCCTGATATGTACTATAACTTCTTCGATAGAAACATAGTAAGCTCAGAGTCCGTAACAGGTGTTCATAACTTCGAAAGCATGGAAGGCAACCTCACTCCTGAGCAGGCGTATAAGCTTTTTACCGAGGGCAGAGCGATAGTAGCCGATACGCCCCTCGCAAGTAGTTTTGTCAGAGCAGACATACTAACAAGAGAGTCGCTTGAGAGACTTTCGGAATGTTTTACGAATAACGACTATATAGTCGAGGCAATCTCCTGCTTCTTGCAGATAGAAAATATCGATAACTACCAGCTGACAACCTATTGCGGAGTAGTAGATTCGAAGCCCGTATCCATGACTCTTATGAGAGTTCAAGGCTGGGTAGACAATGCTCAGTATGGGGTAACAATAGATGTTGCCACGGGAATAGTTTATGAGTTTTCTCAGAGTGTGGGTATAACAGGAGTATATGAATCCGACGGGGCTATCGAAAAAGAGGTTAGTCTGGACCTTGCCGCTTATTGGGGGATTATGGACAGCGACATACGAGACTATATATTTGTGGAGATAATTCCTGATGAGTACTGCTATTTCTTTTTGATATAAACTTACAACTCTTATACAGAAATGATACAAGACTGATACAGCTATGAAACAAACCTCCTGTAAACTAAATGCAGGAGGTTTGATTATGGAAATTAACGAGTATGAGATTTACAATTTGAAGCATGAGAGAGGCTCCTTTATGCAGTCGCTGCTGTGGAGCGAGGTCAAAAGTAAGTGGAAGAGTGAGATTGTAGTTGTGCGGGATTCCCTTGGAAATATTACCGCAGGAGCGCAGCTGCTTATCAGAAAAATACCCCTTGTTCCTTTTTCGTTTATGTATATTCCGAGAGGTCCTCTATGGGACAGGGAAAGTCCCGAAAGCCTCAGAATACTTTTCGGAAAAATCACCCAGGCGGCAAAAAGGCACAGATGCTTTTGTTTAAGAGCAGATCCCCAAATTGACGAAATGGACTTCGAGAGCATAGAGCTTTTGACCGCCTTGGGATTTGAACACCACAAGGAGCGGGTAGGCTATGAAAATACCCAATGCAGAGAAAACTATATATTAAAAATCGGCGGCAGAAGCGAAGAGGAGGTTTTTGAGAGCTTTAAGCCAAAGTGCAGGTACAATATACGTTTGTCAAAGAGGAAGGGCGTGGAGTGCAAATTTTACGGCGAGGAAAAGTCGGAGGATTTTTACAAGCTGCTAAAGGAAACCGCAGAGCGTGATAAATTCGAAATTCGAAGCCGAGAATACTACGAAAAATTGCTTAGAGCTTTTGGGGAGAAAGCAAGACTCTGTATGTGCTATAAGGGCGAGGAGCCTCTTTCTGCCGCTATATATCTTGAGTACGGAAACAGGGCTACCTATTTAGTCGGAGCGTCCTCAGGCTCTCACCGTGACTATATGCCCAACTACCTTATGCAGTGGACCATGATAAAGCAGGCAATAAGCAAAGCAGCGGCAATCTACGACTTCGGAGGTATTCCCTACTACTATGACGAAAACCATAGAAACTATGGAGTATACCGCTTCAAAAGGCAGTTTTCGGGAGAGGTTTTGACCTATGCGGGAGAATTCGATTACATTTTTTCAAAGAGGTTATATATGTTGGGAAAGCATTTTATATAGAGAAAGCCTTAGTTATCCAAATTGGACAGCTAAGGCTTTTTGCGTAAATTATTCCGATTTTGTATCGGGACTTTGAGGTCGGGTTTTTATTAAAAATTCAAGGTCACGCTCAATGGCGTCCTTGCTGTTGCCCCAATCTGCGCCGCGGCTTCGATAGTCAAACATATTACAAAAACGGTTGGTGTCGTCCATGAGAAGCTGTAACTGATTTTTGCAGAGAGCGGCAGTATCTGCGTGGAAAGCCGCTTGATGCTTTGAGGGCAGATGCTTTATTGAAAGCTCGGTAACCAGTCGGTAGTGGTCAAGGCATATATACTCCTGACTGCGGTAGAGAGCTCTGAACTCCTCGCTCTTTATCCACTGGGCAAAGACCGTCTGCATAAAGTGCTCCACGTCAAAATGAATCCTGTCGCAGATATAGCAGGAGTCCTGCATATTTTTAAGAGCCAAAAGTTTTTTCTTGTCGGGCTTTGAGTTTACGTCCTTCGGCATATATTTATCCATTATCTCAGCAAGGTGAGTCTGCAAAATTAAGGCGTTGGGAAGCCTCTTTCCGACCTCAACAATCTTGAGAAAATGGCTCTGACAAAAGCCTTTTTGGTTGGTTTGAACTCTTGTTTCGGGGTCCATCATGGCAGAACCTGTGATAAATTCCGCGTACTGCTCCTCAAGCATAGCGTACATACGGCAAATAGGACAGCCCTCTTTAACTCCCCAAATATCGTTTACGGGTATTGTGCAAATGGTTTCTTTCATAAAGCCACCTCGGATTTACTAAAGTATAAATATATCATAGCATAAAGCAAAAAAATATGCTATTATTAATTTAGAGTTTTTTGGGGGTGTGAGTAGTATGGATTACATATTTGAAAATAATACGGTGAGAGTGCCTGATATTAAAGGCTTTGCGCTTCGTGATACTTTAATGTGCGGACAGAGCTTTCGCTGGGTAGAAAACTCTGACGGCTCCTTTACGGGTACGGCTTTCAAAAAGACCGTTACGGTTAAAATTGAAAATGACGATTTCAAAATAATAGGCACAACTCAAGAGGATTTTGAGGATATCTGGCGGGGATATTTTGACCTTGATACTGACTATGAAAAGATTAGAGAGGACCTTTCAAAGCTCCATCCTGTTTTAGCCGAAGCGGCGAAGTTTGCCCCGGGTATTAGGATTTTAAGGCAAGAGCCCTTTGAGGCGCTTATCTCCTTCATAATCTCCCAGAATAACAACATCAAGAGAATTGAGGGTATCGTAAAGCGGCTCTGCGAAAACTTCGGTGAGAAAAATGAAGCGGGAGAGTATGCTTTCCCAACCGCTGAGACTCTCGCCGTACTCTCCCCCGAGGAGCTTTCGCCTATTCGTGCAGGCTTTCGCCACCGCTATATCATTGACGCCGCCAAAAAGGTTTTTTCGGGCGAAGTGAACCTGGAAAGCTGCAGAGAAAAATCCTTCGAGGAAGCAAAAAAGGAGCTTATGACGATTGTCGGCGTCGGGGAAAAGGTTGCGGACTGCGTTCTCCTTTACGGACTGCATAAGGTAAATGCGTTTCCCATGGACGTCTGGATGAAGCGCGCCATGAAAAAGCTATTTCCCGATGTAAATCCCGAAAGCTTCGGTGAATACGCAGGAGTGGCTCAGCAGTATATCTTTCACTATTCAAGACTTCACAGTGAACTTTTCGACGAATAAATCTTGTAAATTGCTCCCGATAGTAGTATGATAAATAGAGTTTTTATATGAAGGTGTAGAAAATGAAAATTAAACTTTTCTTTGCCATTGTTTTTTGCAAGGCAGTAAGATTTGCGGCAAAGCTGTTGGGAAAAGGCTCAAGCCTTCCCGGTCAGCTTACCCTTAAGTTTTTCCCCGATGTGTTAAAATACATAAAGCTGCCCGAAAAGGTTATCGCCGTAACAGGCAGCTCGGGAAAAACCTCTACTGTTGAGCTTATCGCTCAGGTGCTTAAAAGCGCGGGGGTAAGACTTGCCTATAACAAGGAGGGCTCTAATCAGATTGAGGGCATTACCACTCTGCTTCTCTGTGCTTCAAGCCTTTCGGGTAAAGTAAAGGCTGATGTTGTGCTTTTAGAGAGTGACGAGAGATATGCCCGCCATACCTTCAAATACTTTAAGCCTACTCAGCTTATTATCACAAATTTATACCGCGACCAGCTTACCCGCAACGGCCATCCCGAGTGGGTTTACGATGTGATTTCCCAGTGTATCGACGACTCCATGGAGCTTATCCTTAATGCCGACGACCCCTTAGTTTCCAAATTCGGCAAGGATAGGAAAAACGTTCGCTATTTCGGGGCGGACAGGCTTCCTTTTGATACCGAGAAAAACACCTCTGTTTACGACGACGGAAAGTACTGCCCCTGCTGTAAGGCTCCTATGACTTACTCGTACTATCACTTTAACCATTTAGGCTCCTATGAGTGCAAAAACTGCGGTCATAAGAAGCAGGCAACGGACTGGACCATTACCGACGCAAGTCTTGAGGAAGGCTTTGTTGTTATTAACGGAAAGTATAAGGTTGAGCTTGCGTTCTCAAGTATATATCATTGTTATAATACTCTTGTTGCCTTTGCGGCGGCGGATATTGCAGGAGTTGCGCCTGAACAGGCGGTTAAGGCTCTCAGCGATTACGATTTGAAAAGCGGAAGAATAGTTAATTTCGTTTTGGGAAATCATGAGGGAACTCTCCTTGTTTCAAAGCATGAAAACTCCGTTTCCTACGACCAGTCAATCCGCGTGGCAAACTCCGATAAGAGGGACTGTACCGTTGTAGTTATGGTTGACGCCATAAGCCGAAAGTACAAAACCTATGAAACCTCATGGCTGTGGGATATTGATTTTGAGCTTCTTAAAAGCGACAACATAAAAGAAATTCTCCTTGTGGGTCAATATCACGAGGATCTTTTAAGGCGCTTCTCCTTTACCGATATTAACGAGGAAATTATTAAGTCCTACGAAAAGGTATCCGACGCAGTCGAATACTTAAAGAAAAACGGAAGCAGCTTTGTCTATGTAATCACCTGCTTCTCGGACAAGCAGAAATTCTTGGAATTGACGGAGGTTAAGTAATGAGGATTTTATACTTATACTATGACATTATGAACCTCTACGGAGAAAGCGGAAATATTCGCATGATTGAGAGAATGTTCCGTGAGGCCGGCAAGGATGTTTCTGTTGAGGTAAAGACCGTAACCGATAGGAAAATCGACTTTTTGAAATACGATTTTATTTACTGCGGCGCAGGTAGTGAGAATTCCCGAGACGTGGTAATCAGACATCTCAGCTTCTTTAAGGATAGCCTAAAGGCGGCGTATGAAAAGGGTACGGTTATGCTCTTTACAGGAAACTCCTACGAGATGCTGGGTAAGGAAATAGCAGTAGGGGATAGAAAAATTGAGGGTATCGGACTCTTTGATTTTACCGTAAAAGAGCAGAGGGTAGACAGATACTCCGGAGACGTTACCTTTAGGTGCAATCTTTTTGAGGGCGAGCTTATTGGCTATATAAATAAGTGCTCGGAAGCAGAGGGCGTGAAAAATCCCCTGTTCGAGATTGAGCAGGTGGTAGGAACGGTTAAGACCGGAAGTGAGGGCATACATGAGAAAAACTTCTTCGGAACTCAGATTATCGGACCGATTTTGGTAAAAAATCCGAGCTTTGCAAACTATATTGTAAATCTCACTCTAAAAACCTTAGAGGAATAATTAAAGGGCTGTGACGAATTTCGTCACAGCCCTGATTTTATGAGCTTAGAAACGGAGCTTTTTATACATCATTTAAGAAAAACTCCGCAAATAACAGCCAAAGCGAAAATTAAGCCTTGCCTACTGAGCCGAAAAGCTCCATTTTCTCCTTAACGGTTGCCTTGATAGCCTCGAAGCCGGGAGCGAGAAGCTTTCTGGGGTCGAAGCCCTTGCCCTGAAGGTCCTTGCCTGCTTCAACGTACTCTCTGGTAGCTGCTGCGAAAGCAAGCTGGCACTCTGTATTAACGTTGATTTTGGAAACGCCGAGGTCGATAGCCTTTCTAATCATATCGGCAGGAATACCTGTGCCGCCGTGGAGAACTAAGGGCATCTCGCCTGTGAGCTGCTGAATAGCGTCGAGAGTCTCGAAAGAAAGACCTGCCCAGTTTTCGGGATATTTGCCGTGGATGTTACCGATACCTGCTGCAAGCATTGTAACGCCAAGGTCGGCAATCATCTTGCACTCTGCGGGGTCTGCACATTCGCCTGCGCCTACAACGCCGTCCTCTTCGCCGCCGATAGAGCCTACCTCAGCCTCAAGAGAGAGACCGAGCTTCTCGCAGGTTTCAACTAATTCCTTAGTCTTTTCGATGTTTTCCTCGATGGGATAGTGTGAGCCGTCGAACATTACGGAGGAGAAGCCTGCTGCGATACAAGCCTTTGCGCCTTCGTATGAGCCGTGGTCGAGGTGAAGTGCTACGGGAACGGTGATGTTAAGTTCCTCGAGCATACCGTTAACCATGCCGACTACGGTCTTGTAGCCGCACATATACTTTCCTGCGCCCTCGGAAACACCGAGGATAACGGGTGACTGAAGCTCCTGAGCGGTTAAAAGAATAGCCTTTGTCCACTCAAGGTTGTTGATGTTGAACTGACCGACTGCATAGTGGCCTGCTTTTGCTTTTGTGAGCATTTCTTTTGCATTTGTAAGTGCCATAATTGATTTCCTCCAATATAGTAATAGTGAAATGAAATTCCATACGAAGTTATTATACAATATAAATTTGAAAATATAAAGTCCTAACTTGCAAATTATGGCATTTTTTCGAAAAAAAATAAAATATTTCGGGAATAAATTTTTCTTTAGTGCAGAATTTATAGCATTTTTTATTCTGAAATTTTGAAAAAGCTATTGACAAAAGCCGCTTTAGGTGATATTCTCATACACAACACATTGAAAAGCTGTGACGAAGACGGTCGTGGTGCGGATCTTAAAGAGAGTGCGGAGGGTGAAAACGCACATTGAAGCACCAAGTTGACTTATCACTTCTGAGCCGGAGCCCGAAAGATTAATCGAGTAGACGCTCCCGTAGCTGCTGCGTTAAAGCGTAAGGTTTGTTTGAACCTGAGGGGTGCCTTTATTATGGGCACAATTTGAGTGGTACCGCGAGTAAGATTTTACCCGTCTCAAAGTCTAAAGACTTTGGGACGGTTTTTTGTTTATTAACGCCCATAGAGGCGCAACAATATTTTTATGTTTCAGAAAGGAGCAAACATCATGAGTACAGAACGTTCACTTACAGAGCTTAAGGAGATCGCCTCCCGAATTAAGGAGATGCGTGAGATTATGGGCTGGACCGAGGAAGAGATGGCCGCAAAAACTCAGGTAACTCTCGAAAAGTACGCTCTTTACGAGAGCGCACAGCTTGATATGCCTTTTACATTTATCCACAAGTGTGCGTTGGCATTTGATATTGAACTTATTGATTTGCTCGAAGGTCACGGAGCAAGACTTACCTCCTACACCGTAACCCGTAAGGGAAAGGGTCAGGAGACCGCAAAAGAGGAAGGTATCAACATCCAGAACCTTGCTCCTCAGTTTAGAGATAAGATAGCCGAGCCATATTGGGTTCGTTACGAGTATTCTCCCGAACAGCAGAACAAGCCCATTCAGCTTCAAAAACACGCAGGCCAGGAGTTTGACCTTGTCCTCAAGGGCAGTCTTAAGGTGCAGATCGGCGAACACGTGGAGTATCTGCGCGAGGGCGACAGCATCTACTACAATTCCTCAACCCCCCACGGTATGATTGCAATCGGAGGCGAGGACTGTGTATTCGTAGCGGTTGTTCTTCCGGGAGAAGACACTCCCACCGAGAAAGTTAGTCAGAGCATCGCCAAGGCCCGTAAATCCGAGTCCTTAATCTGCGAGAAGTTCGTAAAACCTCGCGAGAACGAGAAAGGCGAGCTTCAAAGTATCGACTTTGAAAATACCGATACCTTTAACTTTGGTTTTGATATTGTTGATAAGATTGCCGACGCGTATCCCGACAAGCTGGCAATGCTTCATATTGACAATAAGGACGTTGAAAGACGTTTTACCTTTAAGGATATTAAGCGTGCGTCCAATCAGTGTGCAAACTACTTTGCTTCCCTGGGAATTAAAAAGGGCGACAAGGTTATGCTTGTGCTGAAAAGACACTTCCCCTTCTGGTTCGCTATGGTAGCGCTTCATAAGCTGGGAGCGATTGCAATTCCCGCAACAAACCAGCTTAAGGACCACGATTTCGAGTACCGCTTCAATGCCGCTGAGGTTTCCGCAATACTCTGCACAGGTGACGGCGATACCGCAGAAATCGCAAGCCGTGCCGCTGAAAAATGTCCCCAGGTTAAAACTAAGATTTTGGTTTCCGAGGACAGAACTCTTGAGGGCTGGCGCGATTTTTACAGCGAATATACCCGCTTCTCAGGTAAGTTTGAGAGGACTGAGGACAGCTCCTGCGGTGACGAAACCGCCCTCATGTTCTTTACCTCCGGCACAACAGGCAATCCCAAAATGGCAGCCCATGCCCATACCTATGCCCTCGGTCACTTTGTAACCGCAAAATACTGGCACTGCTGTGAGCGTGACGGCTTACACTTAACAATTTCCGACACAGGCTGGGGCAAATCCCTTTGGGGTAAGCTCTACGGTCAGTGGCTCTGCGAGGGAGCTGTCTTTGTCTATGACTTTGACCGCTTTGACGCGGCAAAGATTATGCCTATGTTTGCAAAGTACGGAATTACCACCTTCTGCGCACCTCCCACAATGCTCAGAATGCTCATTCGTGAGGACCTTTCTCACTACGATTTATCATCAATTCACCATCTGACAACAGCCGGTGAAGCGCTCAACCCCGAGGTATTCAATCAGTTCAAAGCCGCAACGGGACTTGAGATTATGGAGGGCTTCGGTCAGACCGAAACAACCCTTGCTATCGGTAACCTCTACGGCACGGTTCCCAAAATCGGCTCAATGGGCAAGGCTTCTCCCCAGTTTGACATTGACATTGTTGACCCCGACGGAAATTCCGTTGCAAATGCTGAGGTTGGCGAAATTGTTATCCGTACCGACAGAGGAAAGCCCTGCGGACTGTTTAATGAATATTACCGCGATGATGAGAAAACCCGTGACGCATGGCACGATGGAATGTACCACACCGGCGACACCGCATGGCGTGATGAGGACGGCTATTTCTGGTATGTTTCACGTATTGACGACGTTATTAAGTCGTCGGGCTACCGTATCGGACCCTTCGAGATTGAAAGCGTTATCATGGAGCTTCCCTACGTTTTGGAGTGCGGCGTTTCCGCTGTGCCCGATGAGGTTAGAGGTCAGGTAGTTAAAGCAAGCATCGTGCTTACTAAGGGTACAGAGGGTACCGAGGAGCTTAAAAAGGAAATTCAAAACTACGTAAAGAGCCATACAGCTCCCTACAAATACCCCAGAGTTGTTGTTTTCCGTGATGAACTCCCTAAGACAATCAGCGGAAAAATTCAGAGGAACAAGCTGTAATAGAGCAGAGAAGCGAGCTTTTGAAAATGTATAATGCTTTCTCATACAGCGGTTTTTCCTTTGAATGATAAGTACAGATATACCCATAAAAATATGCCTCTTGCTTTTTGGCAAGGGGCATTTCTCTTGCTTATTTATATTGATTTTTCCTGCGGTTGTGATATAATCTAAATATCTGTATGTGTTTACAAAACCCAAGGAGTGAAATATATGAACAAGAAACCCTATTACATCACCACCGCCATTGCTTACACCTCCCGTAAGCCTCATATCGGCAACAGCTACGAGATTGTTCTCACCGACGCTATTGCGAGATATAAGCGCATGCGCGGCTATGATGTTTTCTTTCAGACAGGAACCGATGAGCACGGTCAGAAAATAGAGAAATACGCCGAGAGCGAGGGCGTTACCCCTAAGGAGTACGTTGATAAGGTCTGCGGTGAAATCAAGGATATCTGCGACGCTCTTCACATCTCCTACGATAAATTTATCCGTACAACAGATGCCGACCACGAGGCAGTTGTGCAGAAGATTTTTAAGAAGCTCTACGACCAGGGCGATATCTACAAGAGCACCTATGAGGGAATGTACTGTACTCCCTGCGAGAGCTTTTTGACCGAGAGCCAGCTTGTTGACGGCAAGTGTCCCGACTGCGGTACTCCCGTACAGAAAACTCAGGAGGAAGCCTATTTCCTCAGACTTTCAAAATATCAGAAACAGCTTGAGAATTATATCGAGCAAAATCCCGACTTTATCTACCCCGAAAGCCGCAAAAAGGAAATGCTCAACAACTTCATTAAACCCGGACTTCAGGATTTATGCGTTTCCCGTTCGAGCTTTAAGTGGGGCGTGCCTGTAAGCTTTGACGATAAGCATGTTATCTATGTTTGGATTGACGCGCTTTCAAACTATATCACCGGTTTAGGCTACGACCCCGACGGCAACCACGGCGAGCTTTACAAGAAGTATTGGCCTGCGGACGCTCATATTATCGGCAAGGACATTGTACGCTTCCATACTATCTATTGGCCTATTATCCTCATGGCTCTGGGCGAGCCTTTGCCCAAGCAGGTTTACGGCCACCCCTGGCTTCTTTTCGGCGAGGATAAGATGAGCAAGAGCAAGGGCAACGTAATCTATGCCGACGACCTGATTAAGCTCTTCGGTGTTGACGCGGTCAGATACTATCTGCTCTCAGAGATGCCCTTTGCCAACGACGGCTCAATTACCTTTGAAGCTATGATTGAGCGGTTTAACTCCGACCTTGCAAATACCTTAGGCAATCTCGTTAACCGTACAATCGCCATGAATAATAAGTATTTCGGCGGCATTGTGCAGAGTCCTACGGCTAAGACCGATTTAGATAAGGAACTGGAAGCCTTCTGCTTTGAGACTATGGCTAAGGTTGAGAAGAATATTGACACCTTCCACATGAGCGACTGCTTAGAAGCCGTAATTAACCTTGCAAAGCGCTGCAATAAGTATATCGACGAAACTACTCCCTGGGCACTTGCAAAAAACGAGGAGGATAAGGAGAGATTAGGTACAGTTCTTTATAACCTCTTAGAGTCTATCCGATTTATTGCGGTGCTTCTCACTCCCTTTATGCCCGATACCGCCAAGGCAATTTTCGCTCAGATGAACTGTGATATAGATACCTACGAGAGCCTTGACAGCTTCGGAAAGCTCAAAGCCGGCACAAAGCTCTCAGAGGCAACTCCTCTCTTTGTAAGAGTTGATGCCGAGAAGATGTTTGCAGAAATCGAAGCCGCACGCATGGAAGCTCAGAAAACCTCAAAGTCAATGGAGGAGGTAAACGAGGAAACCGAGAAAAAGCCTCTCTATGAGGGAATCGCTCAAATTGGCATAGAGGACTTCGGCAAGGTGGATTTGAGAGTTGCTCAAATCGTTGAATGCGAGCCTGTTAAAAAGGCCAAAAAGCTCTTAAAGCTCACCCTCAATGACGGCGAAAAGGAGCGCACCGTTGCAAGCGGTATTGCCCAGTATTATAAGCCTGAGGAGCTAAAAGGTCACAAGGTTATTCTGGTTCAGAACCTGAAGCCTGCAACCCTATGCGGAGTTGAAAGCAACGGCATGATTCTTGCCGCCGACACAAACGGTACCGTTAAGGTTATCTTTGTAGACGGTATGGATAACGGCGCAAAGGTACGCTGAGGGATATGGGATTTACCAACATTTTCGATGCTCACGCCCACTACGACGATGAAAAGTTTTCCGAGGACAGAGAAACACTTTTAAGCGAGCTTCCCTCAAAGGGCGTCGTGGGCGTGGTAAATGCAGCCGTTGATATCGTTTCCGCTGAAACCGCCCTGTCCTATGGGGAAAGGTATCCGTTTATGTATGCCGCAGTGGGAGTTCACCCCGAAAACCTTGAGGGCTTACAGGAGGATTATCTTGATAGGCTGGCGAAACTTTATGAGCGCGAAAAGGCGGTTGCCATAGGCGAGATAGGTCTTGACTATTACTGGGATATCGAAAGAGAGCCTCAGCAGAGAGTTTTCGGAGAACAGCTTTCCTTAGTGAACGACCTGAACGCACCCGTGGTGATTCACGACCGAGACGCCCACGGAGATACTCTGGCGTTTCTCAAAAAATACAGACCGAAAAAAGCGCTTCTCCATTGTTTTTCAGGCTCGGCAGAGCTTATGCGGGAGCTTATGCGTCTTGACTGTTACATCTCCCTGGGAGGTACCGTAACCTTCAAAAACGCAAGACACTCGGTAGAGGTTGCAAGGGAAGTACCGATAGATAAATTACTTCTCGAAACCGACGCGCCCTACCTTACTCCGGTACCCTTTAGGGGCAAGAGAAACGACAGCTCTCTCATTCTCTATACCGCAACTAAAATTGCGCAGATAAGAGGAATGTCAGTTCAGGAGGTTCTCGACAAAACCGCCGAGAACGCAAAATACTTTTACGGTATAAAATAAGAAAACGCAGGTGTGATTTTTTCAAAATCGCACCTGCGTAGTTTTTTGCTGTTTTGTATGAGATAAATAATATTACTACATTTCCTTGAGATAGGCGACGATATCCTCAAATCTCATGGAGTGGCTGGCTTTTACCAAAACAGTATCGCCGATAGTCAGCATATCGTAGAATTCAAGCTTGGCTTCCTCAACGGTCTTAAACCATTCCGCGTCAATATGAGGTCTTGCCTCCTTGTAGATTTCAAGGGCAAGGTCGCCGATACAGATAATAAGATCCAGTTTCTTTTCTGCGGCGAATTTGCCAATATCTGCATGAAGCTCAAGCTCTTTTTCGCCTAACTCCTTCATATCGCCTACAATGGCGACTCTCCTGCCTTCAAAGCCTGCGAGAGTATCCATAGAAGCTCTCATGGAAACAGGGTTTGCGTTGTAGCAGTCGTCAATAATTGTGAGCTTGTCGGTCTTAATAACGTTTGCACGGCTGCCTACTGTCTTGTAGTTTGCAATTCCTCTTGCGATTTCCTCGTCGGTAAGTCCGAACTGCTTTCCTACGGCTGCGGCGGCAAGGGCGTTTGTTACCATGTGCTTGCCTAAAGCGTAAACTGTGGCTCTAAACTCGCCTTCTGAGCAGCATACGGTGAAAGAGGTTTCGTCTACGTTGTTGCTTACGATATCCTTAGCGGTAAAGTCACAGCCCTCTGAAAGTCCGAAGAATACAGGCTTTTTGCCATGTACTTCCTTTATTTCTCTGAGCTTTTCGTCGTCGCCTGAGAGAACGGCTGTGCCACCCTCGTTCATGTAGTTGAACATCTCGGTTTTTGCGCGTTTAACTCCGTCTAAGTCGATGAGCTTCTCAAGGTGACAGGAGCCTATATTTGTAATAACGCACACGTCGGGACGCGACATGGAAGCCAGCACCGACATCTCGCCGAAATCGGAAATGCCCATTTCAACAACAGCGGCTTCGTGGCTGTCCTCAAGGGTAAAGAGGGTAATGGGCACACCCAAGTCGTTGTTGAAGTTACCCTCTGTTTTCATGGTGGAAAACCTCTCTGAAAGCACAGAGGAAATCATTTCCTTAGTGGTGGTTTTTCCCACGGAGCCTGAGATTCCGACAAAGGGAATGGTAAACTTTCTCCTGTATGCGGCGGCGATTTTGATAAGAGCCGCCTTCGTGTCCTCTACTAAGATATGAGATGAATTATCCTTGGGAGTTTTCTCACAGATTGAGCAGAGCGCACCCATTTCCATGCACTGAGAAATGAAGTTGTGACCGTCTACTCGCTCACCCTCTATGGCGGCGAATACGCAGTCCTTTTTTATCTTTCTGCTGTCGGTGGTAATGTGGGTAACCTCTTTATCCAAAATCTCGTTTTCCCCGAAGAATTTACCCGAGCAGGCAGTCAGTATTTCGTTTACGGTAAAGCTTTTCATAAAATCACCTCAAGGCTGATTTTTATCTTACGGTTAATGCGTACTTTTTAAGGGAAAGCTCTACGATTAAATCGCAGAGGTCGGGGTAGTCGATGCCTACTGCCTTTGCTTCCTGAGGGAGCAGACTGAGGGGCGTCATACCGGGGAGGTTGTTTGCTTCAATGCAGTAGAATTTCTTATCCTCGGTTAAGATAAAGTCAATTCTTGAGTATGCCTCAAGACCTAAAGCGGCAAAGGCTTTCTCTGCTTCAAGCTGGATGGCTTTCGTAGTCTCCTCGTCAATAACAGCAGGGCAGATATCCTCAGCGGCGCCGCTCTGATACTTGTTCTTGTAGTCGTAAAAGCCCTCTTTCGGGATAATCTCGATAATGGGCAGAGCTTTTCCGTCAAGAAGTCCTACGGAGAGCTCACGTCCCTTAATGTATTCCTCAACAATGACTTCCTCGTCATATTTGAAAGCAAATCTGAGAGCCTCGTCATAGTCTTTTTTGCTCTCTACAATGGAAACACCTACGCTTGAGCCGCCGGAGCAAGGCTTGACAACGCAGGGGAAGTTTTCCCATTCTGCACAGCGCCCGCTGTTAAAATCGGCTCGGTCGTAAAGCTTGCCCATGGGAGTGGAAACTCCGCTCTGCAGGAAAATTGACTTGGCAAAGCCCTTGTGCATGGCTACTGCGCTTGCAAGATAGCCTGCGCCTGTGTACCTGATTCCCATAAGGTCGAAGGCTGCCTGGAGCTGGCCGTTTTCGCCCTCGCCTCCGTGAAGCGCAAAAAAGGTGATATCGGCAGCCGCGCAGATATCCAAAACGTGCTCGCCGATAAAGCGGTTCGATTTATCGCGCCTTTGAGCCTTAATAGCTTCGATGTCGGGAACATCGGTGGAAATTGATGTGTCGGGTGTAAATTCGTAGCCCTCGTCATAGAGAGCGTCAATATCGCAGATATCCTCCTCATAGCCCATGAATACGTCAATGAGAACAACCTTGTGTCCCTTTGAGCGCAGAGCCTGAGAAATCTTTTTGCCGGAGGAAATGGCAACATCTCTCTCGGTCGAGAGTCCTCCTGATAAAACCGCAATTTTCATATACAAACCTCCAAGTAGGGCGGATTCTTAAGGATTAACCTTTGTAAAAAGACTTAGGAAAGGAGTCGCCTCGGTTATTCACCGATTATCTTTATCAGTACGTGCTTATTTCTTTTGCCGTCAAGCTCGTAGTAGAAAATCTGTTCCCATGTGCCGAAGTCAAGCCTGCCCTCGGTAATGGCACAGACAACCTCTCGCCCCATAATTGTTCTTTTCAGGTGAGCGTCGGCATTGTCCTCAAAGCCGTTGTGGTCATACTGAGAATAGGGCTTTTCGGGAGCGAGCTTTTCGAGCCATTTCTCATAGTCGCGGTGAAGCCCGCTTTCGTCGTCATTAATGAAAACGGAGGCTGTGATGTTCATAGCGTTTACCAGAACAAGTCCTTCCCTTACGCCGCTCTCGTCGATAGCCTTTTGCACGTCGCGGGTAATATTGACTAAGCCGCGGCGGGAGGGCAGATTAAACCAAAGCTCTTTTCTAAAACTTTTCATATTAAAACCTCAGTTAAAACATATAGCCGTTATGACCCCAGTTTTCGGTTTCCTCATATTTTACGTATATTCTGTCACCGGGAATCGAAAGAATGTCCTCTACACAGCTGCAGAGAGCCTCGGTGAGCTTTTCATAGGAAGCTCTGGGGGCGCTGTGGAGAATGCTTACATCAATAAAAGCCGAGGGCTTTTTGTTGTCGCCTGAAAACCAAAGACGGCAGTTGTCCTCGAAATTTAACATAAGGTAAGCCTCGGGCTTGCCGATAAGACCCATAGCCTTGCCGAAAGCGGCTTTAAGCTGAGCTTCTTTTTCGGCTGTAATCTCGATAGAAACTTTTGTATTGATAAAAGGCATACATATTCCTCCATTATACATATTTAGAATATTATATCATTATGTACTCCGGTTTGCAAGAAAAAGGGGGATAATATTAAGGCAAGCATGGAAATTAACCGATAAAACCCTGACACAAATTGCTAACTGAACGGTTTATCGGGGCTTGAAAATAAAAATTGGAATAAACCCTTGACAAACTGCATAAGATATGGTAAAATAAAGTTCCGCTCAAGAGAGTAGGATATATCGCGGAGTAGAGCAGCCTGGTTAGCTCGTCGGGCTCATAACCCGGAGGTCGTTGGTTCAAATCCTTCCTCCGCAACCA
>JAQXHW010000109.1 GCA_029007475.1 Oscillospiraceae bacterium
TGTTGTGCAGGTTATCGGATATAAGTTTGTGCTTTATAAGCCGAATCCCGATGATCCTCAAATTAAACTCCCAAAGGCAAAGAAATGAAAAATGCAGCCATGTTCGGCGGAAGCTTTAATCCTGTTCACAATGGACACGTGGAGCTTCTTGAACGAATGATTTTTGAGTTTCATCTTGATAAAGTTCTTGTAATCCCTACCAACGTAACTCCGCTAAAGGATAACTCATTTATGGCGGCTGCCGAGGACAGACTTGCTATGTGCCGACTTGCATTTTCTCATGTACCTGCTATAGAAGTATCGGACATGGAGATTACAAGAGAGGGAAAAAGCTACACGGTAGATACCTTGAAAATGCTTAAAGAGAAATATGCGGATGCTAAACTACATCTTATCGTGGGAGCTGACGCCTTTTTACAGCTTCCTTTGTGGTACAAAGCCGAGGAAATTTTTTCTCTTGCTAAAATTCTCACAATAGTCCGTGACGATATAGATTGCGACAGCCTCAAAAGAGCAGGGGAGAGCTATAAAGAAAAATTCGGCGCTGAGTGCGGTATTATCGAGAATCCCGTAACCGATATTTCCTCTACGGAAATAAGAAGCCTTATCAAAGAGAATAGCTCCGTGAGTGAGCTACTTCCTTTTGGTGTTTACAATTTTATAAAGGAGAATGAACTCTATGGATACAAGAATCAGTAAATTCTATGAACTCGCGGAAAAAACCTTGAGCGAAAGACGATTTATTCACTCGAAGAATGTAGCAAATAGTGCCGCTCTCCTTGCAAAAAAGTACGGGGAGGACCCCTTGAAAGCTGAAACCGCCGGAATACTCCATGATATAACCAAGGAATTAAATCCCGAAAAGCAGTTGCAAATCATGCGCTCAGGTGGTATAATACTTGACGATATTTTAGAGAAGACGCCGAAGCTTTACCATGCAGTAAGCGGTATGGTATATGCACGGGACACCTTAGGAATTACCGATGAGGGAATTCTTAATGCAATTCGTACGCATACTACCGGTGCGGCAAATATGCCTCTGCTCTCAAAGATTATTTTTATTGCAGACTTTATCAGTGAGGAAAGAGATTATCCGGATGTGGATATTATGCGCCGTGAGTCGGAAAAATCCCTTGAGGACGGTATGCGTTATGCTCTCAAGTATGTGATTTCCGATTTGCTTCAAAAAGGGAGAACTGTGCACCCCGACGCTTTAGCAGCTTACAACGAAGTTGTTTTAGACCTTAACAAATAATGAAAGGACTTTAGTATGACACAGCTTGAACAGGCAATTGAATCTGCAAAGATTTTATCTGATAAAAAAGCAAGAAAGGTTTCCGTCTTGAAAATCGGCGAAATTTCCTCTCTTGCGGATTATATGGTTATCGCAACCGGTAATAACTCAACCCATGTTAAGTCCTTAGCCGACGAACTTGAGTTTCAGCTAAAGGGTATGGGTGTTAATGTTGACCATATCGAAGGTCACCGCTCCGATTCTTGGATATTACTTGACTATACCGACGTAATAGTTCATATTTTCTCCGATGAAGCAAGAGAGTATTATAACCTTGACCACCTTTGGCTTGACGGTGAGCAGGTTGATTTGACGCCCTATATTTCTGAGGAAGAATAATTAATATACTATAATGAGGAGGACTCATTTTGAGATACGATCACAAGAGTACAGAACCCAAATGGCAAAAAATATGGGAGGAAAAGGGAGTTTTCCACGCTGAGGAAAACAGTGACAAGGAGAAGTTTTTTGCTCTCATTGAATTTCCTTACCCCTCCGGTCAGGGACTTCATGTAGGACATCCCCGCCCTTATACTGCCCTTGACGTAGTTTCGAGAAAACGCAGGCTTCAGGGCTATAACGTTCTTTATCCTATCGGTTGGGATGCTTTCGGCTTACCTACCGAGAACTTTGCTATTAAGAACCACATCCACCCTGAAATCGTTACCAAGAATAACGTAGACCGTTTCAGAGAGCAGATTAAATCTCTCGGTATCTCTTTTGACTGGAGCCGTGAGATTAATACCACCGACCCTCAGTATTACAAGTGGACCCAGTGGATTTTCTTACAGCTTTTTAAGAAGGGTCTTGCATATAAAAAAGAGATGGCCGTTAACTGGTGTACCTCCTGCAAGTGCGTGCTTGCTAACGAGGAGGTTGTAAACGGTGTTTGTGAGCGTTGCGGAAGCGAGGTTGTACGTAAGAACAAAACTCAGTGGATGCTGAAAATCACCGAGTACGCCGACAGACTTCTCTCTGACCTTGATTTAGTTGACTATCCTGAGAGAGTTAAGGCTCAGCAGATTAACTGGATTGGCAGAAGCACAGGCGCAGAGGTTGACTTTAACACAACCTTAGGCGATATCTTAAAAATCTATACAACCCGTCCCGATACGCTTTTCGGTGCTACATATATGGTTATCTCTCCCGAGCATCCGCTGATTGAAAAATGGAGCGATAAGCTCGGCAATATGGACGAGGTAAGAGCTTACCAGCAGTTTGCCTCCAAAAAGTCCGATTTTGAGAGAACCGAGGTTGCCAAGGAGAAAACAGGCGTTAAGCTTGAGGGAGTAAAGGCAATAAACCCGGTAAACGGTACCGAAATCCCCATTTTTATCTCAGATTACGTTCTTGTCTCTTATGGTACAGGAGCGATTATGGCCGTTCCGGCTCATGATACCCGCGACTGGGAATTTGCTAAGAAATTTAATCTCCCCATTATAGAAGTGGTTAAGGGCGGAAATGTTGAGGAGGAAGCCTTCACCGATTGTGCAACCGGCGTGATGGTTAATTCCGGTATTCTCACAGGACTCTCTGTTGAGGAAGCTAAAAAGAAAATTATCCGGTGGCTTTCCGAAAATAATGTAGGTCACGAAAAGGTAGTGTTTAAGCTCCGTGACTGGGTATTCTCCCGTCAAAGATACTGGGGCGAGCCTATTCCCATTGTTCACTGTGAAAAGTGCGGTCAGGTAGCAATTCCCGAGAGCGAGCTTCCTTTGCTTCTTCCTAAGGTTGACTCCTACGAGCCCACCGATAACGGAGAATCTCCCCTTGCAAATATTACCGATTGGGTAGAAACCACCTGTCCGAAGTGCGGTGGCAAGGCTCACAGAGAGACCGATACAATGCCTCAGTGGGCAGGCTCCTCTTGGTATTACTTAAGATATGCCGACCCACATAATACCGAGGCTCTTGCAAGTAAAGAAGCTCTCGATTACTGGACTCCCGTTGATTGGTACAACGGCGGTATGGAGCATACAACACTCCACCTTCTTTACAGCCGTTTCTGGCATAAGTTCCTCTACGATATCGGTGTTGTTCCTACTCCCGAGCCCTACGCAAAGCGTACCTCTCACGGTATGATTCTAGGCGAAAACGGCGAGAAGATGAGCAAATCCCGCGGTAACGTAGTAAATCCCGATGATATTGTAAATGAGTACGGTGCTGATACGCTCAGAATGTACGAGATGTTTATCGGTGATTTTGAAAAGGCTGCTCCCTGGAGTCAGTCAAGTATTCGCGGTTGCCGCAGATTTATCGAGAGATACTGGAATCTTCAGGAAATGGTAGTAGAGGGTGATAAGTTCTCCGAGAAATTGGAGAGTGCTTTCCACAAGACCATTAAGAAGGTTACCGAGGATATTGAGAATATTAAGTTTAACACAGCTATTGCGGCTTTGATGGCTCTTATTAATGATATCTACGCTGTCGGAACAATCAATAAATACGAGCTTTCTGTATTCTCGATTTTAATGAATCCCTTTGCGCCTCATGTTACCGAGGAGCTATGGGAGGTATGCGCTTTAGGCGAGGGTATCGTTGCCGAGCAGACTTGGCCTATCCATGACGAAGCTAAGTGTAAAGAGGATACAATTGAAATTGCCGTTCAGGTTAACGGTAAAATCAAAGCCAGACTCAACGTACCTGCTGACGCCGAACAGGACTCAGTCCTTGCGCTCTGTCACGACAACGAGAGCGTAAAGACCGCAATCGGCACCATGAATGTAATCAAAGAATTCTATGTTAAGGGAAAACTTGTGAATATTGTCGTTAAACCCTAAGGGAAAATTCGACATTTTTAATATTTCTTCCGTTTTTCTATTGACATTAGTCTTTGGATTATGTATAATTACAAAAGATTTTGTTAATCCCGCGAATCAGATTGGAGGGAAGAAAGATGGCAGAAGTCAGGTTAAAAGAAAATGAATCCCTTGAAAATGCTTTAAGAAGATTCAAGAAGCAGTGTGCTAGAGCCGGAGTTATTGCCGAGGTGCGTAAGAGAGAAGCTTATGAGAAGCCCTCTGTTAAGCGTAAGAAGAAATCCGAAGCAGCTCGCAAGCGTAAGTTTAGGTAATTCCATTAGCGGACAGTTTTGGCTGTCCGCTTTTTATTTACTGAGTTAGAGGTGAAATTTCATGAAAGAAAGAATTTTGAGAATTAGAGAAATCTTAAACGAAGGAGAAGCCGCCCTTATTACTTCCGATATCTGCATAACTTATCTCACAGGTTTTCCTCATAGCGAGGGATATGTTCTGATAACTGAGAAAAGCTGCAATTTGTTAGTTGATTTCAGGTATATCGAAGCCGCTGAGAAGTCGGTATCAAGCATGTCTGTTGTATCCTTCACCAACGCTTTTGAGAAAATTAACGAGCTTTTGGAGGAAGCCGGAGCTACATCTGTTGTTATCGAAAATGAAGCTGTAACCTTAAGTGCTTTTGAAAGCTATAAAAAGGAAATCAAAGCTGAGATTATCGCGGATAATAAGCTCTCAAAGCTCTTGGCGGATATGAGAATTGTTAAAACTGCTCCCGAGATTGAAAAACTGAAAAAGGCTCAAAAAATTGCCGAGGAGGCATATCTTGAGGTTCTAAATTTCGTAAAGGTAGGCATTACCGAAAAAGAGATAGCCGCAAGACTTGAGTATATTATGAAGCTAAAGGGTGCCGAAAAGGTAGCCTTTGACCTGATAACCGTAACAGGAAAGAAAACCTCTTTACCTCACGGCGTTCCCTCTGACAACAAGGTTCAGGACGGCGATTTTATTACCTTTGATATCGGCGCGGTATATGACAGCTACCATAGCGATATGACTCGAACGGTCGCTATCGGCAATGTAAGCGATAAGCAGAGAAAAATCTATGATATCGTATTAAAGGCTCACCTAAAGGGTCTCTCGGCTGTTAAGGCGGGAGTCAGCGGCTTTGATGTTGATAAGGTTTCGAGAGACGTTATCAGAGAAGCCGGCTACGGTGAATATTTCGGCCATTCCACAGGACACGGCGTAGGTCTTGAGATACATGAGCCTCCCTACGCAAGTATGAAATCAAAGGACATTCTCAAAGAGGGAATGACACTAACCGTTGAGCCCGGAATCTATCTTCCCGATGAGTTCGGTGTAAGAATCGAGGACACTGTTTTGGTTACAAAAGAGGGCTTCGAAACCTTTGCGTCAATGCCGAAAGAATTAATTATTCTTTGAGTCTTGACAATATATGGTGTAATTATGTATAATCTACTTGATAAATTGCGTAATTGCGCATAAAACATAATTTTGGAGGAATCATTTATGATATCAGCAGGCGATTTCAGAAACGGCGTTACTTTTGAAATGGACGGCCAGGTTGTTTCTATCGTTGAGTTCCAGCACGTTAAGCCCGGTAAAGGCGCCGCTTTCGTTAGAACTAAGATTAGAAACGTTATCACAGGTGCCGTAGTTGAAAAGACTTTCAATCCCAACGATAAGTATCCTACAGCTTTCATTGACAGAAGGGATATGGAGTACAGCTACAACGACGGCGACCTCTACTACTTCATGGATACCGAGACATGGGAGCAGGTTCCCATCGGTAAGGATATCCTCGGCGATTCTTTCCGCTTTGTTAAGGAGAACATGGTATGTAAGGTTCTCTCCTACAAGGGCAACGTATTCGGCGTAGAGCCTCCCAACTTTGTAGAGCTGGTTGTTGCTCAGACAGACCCCGGTTTTGCAGGCAACACAGCTACTAACGCTCTCAAGCCCGCAACTCTTGAGACCGGCGCTGAGATTAAAGTTCCCCTCTTCATTGAGGAAGGCGAGCTTCTTCAGATCGATACCCGCACAGGCGAGTATATCGGTCGTGCATAATTAGTGAGGTAATTATTATGACATTAACTGAAAAAATTGCTTATATCCGCGGCCTTGCAGAGGGTCTTAAGCTCGACGAAAGCAAGGACGAGGTAAAAGTTCTTAATGCTATTATGGAGCTTTTAGAGGATATGACCGTTGCAGTAGCAGATCTTGAGGATCTTTACGATGAAATGAGCGAGCAGGTTGACGAAATCGACGAGGACCTTGCTAACCTCGAGGATGATTACTACGAGGATGACTGCGATTGCTGTGACTGTGATTGCGATTGTGACGATTGCGACAGCGATTGTGACGACACAGTATACTACGAAGTAACCTGCGGCAAGTGCGGCGAAACTATCTGCCTTGATGAGGATTTACTCCTTGAGGGCGAGATTGTTTGTCCCGAGTGCGGCGAAAATCTTGAGTTCGATTTTAGCGGACTTGAGGACGAGTGCTGCTGCCACTGCGAGGATTGCGAGTAATTATAATATCAAGGACAACACCTTCTGTGTATGATACACGGGAGGTGTTTTTTTGTATTATTCTAAGAAAAGCAAGAGAAAATCTCTGCTTATCAAGCTGTCGATACTGTTACTTGTTTTGTTTATCGCCGTTTTTTGTTTGTTTGAGTTTAAGGCGCGGGAGCTAATCCGGAATCTTGTTGATAACGAGCTTGAAATTCAGGCTATGTCA
>JAQXHW010000110.1 GCA_029007475.1 Oscillospiraceae bacterium
TGTTTGTCTATTGACCAAAATCTGTGGAATGATATAATAGAAGAAGAAATTTATTCTCAAAGGAGAGAAAATCATGAAAAAAACAGTTATGCGTGATTTTGCTAAGCTATTGACGCTCAAGGGTGCCAATGTTCAGAAAAATCAGGAGGTTGTAATTTTTGCCGAGCTTGACCAGCCTGAGTTTGTAAAAATCTTGGTTGAGGAATGTTACCGCGCCGGCGCCTCAAAGGTTTCTGTTGAATGGAGCTATCAGCCTATTGAAAAGCTCCATGTAAGACATCAGAAGGAGAAGGTGCTTTCCCGCGTCGAGGAATGGGAGATTGAGAAAATGAAGCGTAGGGTCGAGACCCTCCCTGCATATATCTATCTCCTCTCTGAGGACCCTGACGGCTTAAAGGGAGTTAATCAAAAGAAAATGGCGAAATGCTCAGGTATTCGCCGCGGCGCTTTTAAGCCTTACCGCGACCAAATGGACAATAAGCATCAGTGGTGTATTGCCGCAGTACCCTCAAAAGCCTGGGCAAAGAAGGTGTTCCCCGGCGAACGTGCGTCGGTTGCCGAGGAAAAGCTCTGGAACGCAATTCTCATGACCTCAAGAGCCGAGGGTGACGCTATAAAGAACTGGGAAGAGCACAACGCAGAACTTAGAAAGAGATATACCTACCTTAATTCCTTAGGTATCTCCGAGCTTCACTACAAGTCCTCAAACGGAACGGATTTGAGGGTGGGAATGCTCCCCGAGAGCCGCTTTATGGGCGGCAGCGACAGGCTTATCACAAATGGGGTTGAGTATAACGCAAATATTCCCTCCGAGGAGTGCTTTACCTCACCCGACAGAAACCGCGCCGACGGCGTTGTTTATGCCTCAATGCCCCTGTCCCTGCAGGGCTCTTTGGTAGAAAACTTCTGGATGCGCCTTGAAAACGGAAAGATTGTTGAAGCTCACGCCGAGAGAAACGAGGAACTGTTAAATGAGGTTTTAGATACCGACGAGGGTGCGCGTTATCTTGGCGAATGTGCATTAGTGCCCTATGATTCTCCTATCCGCAACAGTGGTATCCTTTTCTACAACACTCTTTTTGACGAGAACGCCGCCTGTCACCTTGCTTTCGGCGAGGGATTTTCCTGCTGCTTCGAGGGCTTCGAAAACCTCTCCTTAGAGGAAATTCACGCAAGGGGTATCAACGATAGTATCGTTCACGTTGACTTCATGATTGGCACCGAGGATCTTTCCATAACCGCAAAAACCTTTGACGGCAAGGAAATCGAAATTTTCAAAAACGGAAACTGGGCATTTTAGGCTTCCTGCCGGGTGAAAATAAATCCGAGAAATATAAAACGGCTGTGACTTTTTAAGAGAAGTCACAGCCGTATTTTATTCGCTTTCCATGAGTTTTTTAATCTCGTCTAAATGAGAAATTCCTGCTTCGTAGCCTCGGTAGTAGATTTCGTCAAAGTCCTTAAAGGTGAACTGAGAAATTCCCGTAAGGTTAGGTACTATGAGCACGTCGGGGTTTTCCAAGTTGGTTTTGAATTCTGTATTGTCCTGGTCCATAAGCTCAAAGGCTCTGCCTAAAACCGTGAGTAGTCCCTTGTATTCCTCGCGGCTGTTATCTCTGCAAAAAACGTCAACTGCAACGATAACGTCCACGTCCATATCCTTGATTGTTTCCACAGGCAGACGTCTCAGAACTCCGCCGTCAACAAAGGTTTCGCCTGCTATTACAATAGGCTCGAATACTACGGGAATACAGGAGCTTGCGGCAACCGCCATAACCGTATCGTATCGGCCCTCAAAAACCTTAAGCTCACCCTTGATAAGGTCAGTTGCAACGCAGCGAAAAGGCAGGTCAAGGTCGCAAATTCGCTTGTAGCCGATAAGGCTTCTTAGCTTCGAGCACATTCGCTCTGTGCCTAAAACACCGCTTTTCATGCTGAGCTTAGGGTCAAAGATATCCTTCTTTTCAAGCTGCATAAGCTCCGTAAAAAGATCCTGAGGACTCATACCCGAGGCGTAGCAGGCACCGACTACCGCTCCTGCAGAGCAGCCCACAATGCAGTCGGGCTCAAGTCCGTTTTCTACAAGAGCCTGAAGCACGCCTACATGGGCAATTCCTCTTGCGGCTCCCGAACCTAAAACAAGACCTAATTTTTTCTTTTTCATAAGGTCATCTCCCAAAGAGGCGAATTCTATATTCATTATATCACCGAAAATATTTAATGGCAACAGAAAAACGGCTCAATTGCGTTTTGAGCCGTTTTCAAATTATCCTTTGTTTTTTGTTTCTGTAAAACAGATTTTTATTCAAATTGTTACAAAGCGACTTGAGCCCTAAAAGAGGGCTGAAAAGAGCAAGCGAAAAGCCCTTTTTATTTTGCTTTGTAGCTAATTATCCCATGGCGACCTCTTTATTTGCTGTCGATATATGCACAGGCGCCGAGAGCGGCAACTGCGCCGTCGGCTACTGCGGTGGTAATCTGGCGCACTTGCTTTTTGCGGCAGTCTCCTGCTGTGAAGATACCCTCGGTTTTGGTGGTACAGGTTTCGTCCGAGTCGATATAGCCGTATTTGTCAAGGTCTGCAAAGGCTTCAAAAGCCTTGTTGTCGGGGGCAAGACCGATAGCAACAAATACTCCGTCAACGGAAAGCTCAGAGAGACTTCCGTCCTCGGCCTTGAGTATAACAGCCTCAAGGTCGCTGTCCCCCTTAAAGCTGTCCACAACCGTGGAATAGATTACCTCTACGTTATCCCTGTTAAGAAGCGCTTCGGCTACCTTCTTTTCTCCTGTAAGGTGAGGGAGATTTTGAACGATTGTTATTTTTTTACAGGTTTCAGCAAGGAGTGACGCTTCAACTAAAGCGGAGTTTCCGCCGCCGATTACGGCAACCTCTTTGCCTTCGTAGAAAGCACCGTCGCAAACTGCGCAGAATGAAATACCCGAGCCTATGAACTTTTCCTCGCCTTCTACGCCTAAGGTGCGGTGCTTAGCGCCGGTTGCGATGATAACCGCCTTACAGCCGTACTCTGAAAAGTCCGTTTTAATGAGAAAGCCTTCGCCTGTTTTCTCAATCTCAAGAGCTTCCTCAAGCTCAATATCAGCGCCTTGAGCGATAGCTTGTTCCATCATTTTATCGGCAAGCTCCGTACCGCTGATGCTCTGTGCCGAGGGGAAATTTTCAATCTTGTGTGAGTAGGTAATCTGACCGCCGAAGCCGGCCTTTTCGAGAACCAAGACAGATTTTCCTGCGCGGCGGGCATAAACTGCGGCTGTAAGTCCCGCAGGACCAGCGCCGATAATGACTATATCGTACATAGTATCCTCCCTATAAGTTTAGCTTATGCTTATGCACAAAACCGCCGCATAGCTTTTTCAGTGCGGCGGTAATATTGTGTGTGAAAATTTTGAGTTTAACCGATTTTTTGAGCGTTTCCTGAAATGTAGTTTTTAATTGCAACTACATTTACATACAGCTCTGCCTTGCCGTCCTTAACATCTACCAAGGTGGGAGCCTGCTTAAGTCCTAAGGCTTTAGCGAGGTCCTCGTTGTCCTCAACGTAGATTTTCTCAAAGGGAATTGACGCCTTGTCAAGAAGCATTGCCATAGCCTTACAGTTGGGGCAGGTTTTTGTTGCGAAAAGGTAAACGCCGTCTTTAAGGAGAGAGGAGGTTTCGGCCGCAGCTTCACAGGTACAGGTTTCCTCTACACCGTTTCTCTTGAGAGTACTGCGCTCGATAACGTATTCCTTTCTGTCCTTGAATTCCTGAGCCTTACCGTCGTTAAAGTTCTGTACGGGACGGTAGTAGCCTGTAATACGGCTGTAAACCTCGGCACTTTCGCCGCACTCGGGGCAGGTATAGTGCTCACCTACAATATAGCCGTGATTCTTACAAACTGAGTAGGTGGGAGAAAGGGTGAAGTAGGGGAGCTTGTAGTTCTCTGCGATAGAGCGAACTAACTTTGCGGCGCTTTGCCACGTGGGGAGTTTCTCGCCCAAGAATGCGTGGAATACTGTACCGGAGGTATAGAGAGTCTGGAGCTTGTCCTGAATATCAAGAGCAGAGAAAACGTCCTCGGTGTAGCCAACGGGTAAGTGTGAGCTGTTGGTGTAGTAGGGAACACCGGACTCCATGTTTGCGGTGATGATGTCGGGATAGTACTTGATGTCGTGTTTTGCAAGACGGTAAGCGGTACTCTCGGCGGGAGTAGCTTCCAGGTTGTAGAGGTCGCCGTACATCTCCTGATAGTCTGAGAGGCGTTCTCTCATGTGGTTAAGGGTTCTCTCGGTGAAGTCCTGACATTCCTGATGGGTCATGTCCTTGCCGACCCATTTTGCGTTAAGACCTGCTTCGTTCATACCCACAAGACCGATAGTGGAGAAGTGGTTGTCGAAGGTGCCGAGATAGTGCTTTGTGTAGGGATAGAGTCCCTCGTCCATGAGCTTTGTTATGATAGTTCTCTTGATTTTGAGGGAACGTGCGGCAATGTCCATCATGTGGTCGAGCTGCTTAAGAAAGTCCTCCTCGTCCTTTGCAAGATAAGCAAGGCGGGGCATATTAATTGTAACAACGCCGATAGAGCCTGTGCTTTCACCTGAGCCGAAGAAACCGCCGTAATTCTTGCGAAGCTCGCGAAGGTCAAGACGCAGACGGCAGCACATTGAACGAACATCGTTGGGCTCCATGTCTGAGTTGATGTAGTTTGAGAAGTAAGGGGTACCGTACTTGGAAGCCATCTCAAAGAGGAGACGGTTGTTCTCGGTATCGGACCAGTCAAAGTCGCGGGTAATTGAGTAGGTGGGAATGGGATACTGGAAGCCTCTGCCGTTTGCGTCGCCCTCAATCATAATTTCGATGAAGGCCTTGTTAATCATATCCATTTCCTTTTGGCAATCCTTATACTTGAAGTCCTGAGGTTTGCCGCCTACGATAGCCTGCTGCTCTGCCAAATCGGGGGGAACTACCCAGTCAAGGGTAATGTTGGAGAAAGGAGCCTGTGTGCCCCAGCGTGAGGGAGTATTTACGCCGAAGATAAAGCTTTCGAGAGCCTTCTTGGTCTGGTCGTAGGTGAGGTTATCTGCCCTAACGAAGGGAGCAAGATAGGTATCAAAGGAGGAGAAAGCCTGTGCGCCTGCCCACTCGTTCTGCATGATACCGAGGAAGTTTACCATCTGGTTGCAGAGAGTTGCAAGGTGGCTTGCGGGAGAAGATGTAACCTTGCCTGTAATACCGCCGAGGCCCTGCTCGATGAGCTGTCTGAGAGACCAACCTGCACAGTAGCCTGTGAGCATGGAAAGGTCGTGGATGTGGATATCTGCCTGGCGGTGAGCATTGGAGATTTCGTCGTCGTAAATCTCTGAAAGCCAGTAGTTAGCGGTAATTGCGCCGGAGTTTGAAAGGATAAGACCGCCTACGGAGTAGGTAACGGTGGAGTTTTCCTTAACTCGCCAGTCGTTGACCTTAACGTAGTTATTAACGATTTCCTTGTAGTCAAGGATGGTGGACTTAACCCGACGCAGCTTTTCTCTCTGACGTCTGTAAAGGATGTAGGCTTTGGCAACATCTGAGTAGCCTGTCTGAATGAGCACGTCCTCAACGCTGTCCTGAATGTCCTCAACGGCGATTTTGTTGTTGGTAATCTTCGGGGAGAAATCTGCGGTAACCTTCAGAGCGAGAAGGTCAATAACAGCAGGGTGAGTTTCCTTATTTGTTGCCTCGAAGGCGAGCTTAATGGCATCAGTGATTTTGCTGAGATCAAAATCTACGATTTTGTTATCTCTTTTGATAACTTGATACATTTTCTTACACCTCTTCATAAAAATTTTAGTCACGAATTAAAACTACTCTCAAATACTACACAAAAAATTGTGGTTTGTCAAGAACAAAACCACAATATATTGTGACAATATTGTTATTGTTAATTGCCTTTAGGAATTAAAGGAGAATAAAAAACACGCAAAAAGCCCATGGGAATGGGCTTTACAAGCAATTTTTGAAAAAATTGGATATTTTGTGTGATTGCAAAAATTTACCACTATATTTTGTGGTTTTATACTCCCCTGAGCTGTGTGCAGGGCAATTTTCTCTTAACCTCACGATACAGAGCCTTTAGCTCCTCGTCGGTGTAGCCTGTTATAGTTTCGTCAATTAGCTGTCCTGAGTTTACAAACTGCTGAAGATAGTAGCTGTCACAGCCGGAAATCCAGTCGGCAATCTCAAGTAAGCTCTTTAAGTTGTGGAAGTTCTTTGTTACCGTTGTGCGAAATTCATAAGGAACTCTGCCTTCCTTGAGAAGCTCAAGGCTCTCGTTTACGGAGCTTAGGTCAAGGGCTGTTTTGCCTATGGTTTCAGCGTAGAGCTCAGGCGAATTTTTTACGTCCATGGCAACATAGTCAACCAGACCTTCTTCTATAATTCCCTCGAGCTTATGAGGAAAGCTCCCGTTGGTGTCAAGCTTTACGAGGAAGTCCATGTCCTTGATTTCTCTCATAAAATCCTCGATATCTTTTTGTAGGAGCGGCTCACCGCCGGTAATGCAGACTCCCTCCAAGATACCCTGCCTTGTACTGAGAAAACGAAGCACCTCCTCTGCTTTGATAAAATGCTCGTCAATATCCGTAACAAGACTGCTGTTGTGACAAAACGGACAGAGAAAGTTACACCCCGGAGTAAAAAGGGTGCAGGCCATCTTGCCGGGAAAATCCAAGAGAGTTAATTTTTGCATACCGGAAAGCTTCATAGAATACCGCCTCTTTGAAAACATTATACATATAATTATGTATATATTTTTTTGAAAAGTAAATACAAAAAGAGAATTATAAAAAATTTCCTCTCCTTGACAAAGCATTTTGCGCGTGATAGTCTTTTCTAAAGAGGTGAGGAAAGTGATTTACAGAGTAGCTGATATAAGAGAAAAAAGCGAAAAAGACTATGAAACTGCCTATAACTCTCTCCCTCTTTGGCGGCGCGAAAAAGCGGATAAATACCGATTTTTACAGGATAGGAAACGTTCTGTTTTCGCCTATGAGCTTTTGATTTCAATGCTTTCGGATTATCTTGAAGCAGAGGATAACGCTTTTGAAATCTACGAGGATGAAAGGGGAAAGCTGCGACTCAAAAATTCCGAACTCGGCTTCAATATTTCCCACAGCGGAGCCTTTGTCGCCTGCGCGATACACGAGGGTGAAGTGGGTATCGATATTGAGGAAAAAAGGGAGCTTTCACCCCGGCTATTTGAGTCGGTGCTGTCAAATGCCGAACTGAAAATTCTTACAAGAGGCGGAGAAGTTCCCACGAAAACAATGTCCAAGGATTTACCTATGGCGGCAGAGTTTTTAAGGTTTTGGACCGTAAAGGAAGCCTACTTAAAATACACGGGAGAGGGTCTTTCGGGGGGCATTAAGCATGTGAAGGTTTCACTATACCCAAGGCCGGCAATTTTAGATAAAGACGTAAGCCTCATAAGCGAGGATATGGGAGAATATCTTATTTCAGTAGTATATTAATCGTCAAGGACAGCTCAACTTTTTTTGAGTTGTCCTTACTTTTTTTCGGCAAAAATAGGTATAAAAACAAAAATGTTGACAAATCAACAAAACAGTGTATAATATAATTGTTGATAGCTCAACATTTTAACGGCAGCCTGTGCTTTTCGCTAATTTAAGGAGGATATTTATGATTGACAGATATGCCCATTTTGCTGCGGCTATTTCAAACATCAATCAATACGTTCAAAGAATTGAATCTCAGAAAATGCGTGCCTACGGACTCGGCGGCTCCTGTGCTCAGTATCTGGTGGCTGTGCATACAAGGGGAGAGGGCTTAACCATGTCGGAATTGGGTGAGATTTGCCAAAAGGATAAGGCGGCGGTATCGAGGACTGTTGCTCAGCTTGAGGAAAAGGCCCTTGTCGAGCGCAGAAATCAAGGCTGCGCTCTGTATCGCTCAAAAATTTATCTGACAAAAGAGGGAGAAAAAGCCGCAGGAGAAGTAACCTCGGCCGCCTGTAAAGCCGTTGAGCTTGCAGGAAAGGGACTCACCCAAGCAGAGCGGGAAACTTTCTACAAAGCATTAGACCTTATTTCGGGAAATTTGAAAACTCTGCTGCAAAACGCAACAGAGTTTTGAAAGAGGTATATTATATATGAAAAAAGTCAGAATTATTATCGACACTGCCGCAGATTTGCGTGAGGGCTTAAAAGAAAAATTCACCGTTATGTGCATGAAAATCTCCTTCGGTGAAACCGAGTACACCGCAGGTGTAGATATTACAAACAGGGAGTTTTACGAGAAGCTCATCGAGAGCGACGTTCTCCCCATAACAAGTCAGATTAAGCCCTTTGACTACAAAGAGGCTTTCGACGAGGCAGAAAAGGCAGGAGAGGCGGTTGTTGTAATCACAATTTCCTCGAAGATGTCGGGCACATATCAGAGTGCCTTGATTGCCAAGGAGGAGTCCGATGCCGAGGTCTACGTTGTAGACAGCCTTAATGTATCAATCGGTTACGGAATTTTAGCCGAATACGCATTAATGCTTGCAGAGGAGGGAAAGTCGGCTTCCGAGATTGCCGAAATTCTCGAAAGAGTAAGAGATAAGGTTAAGATTGTCGCACTCTTAGGCACCCTCGAATATCTCAAAAAGGGCGGCAGAATTTCCCCGGCAATCGCCTTTGCAGGAGAGCTTCTTTCCATGAAGCCTGTTGTGACGGTAAAGGACGGAGAGGTAGCAACCTTGGGAAAAGCCAGAGGCTCCCGGCAGGGAAATAATCTTCTGATAAGAGAGATTGACAAAGCCGGCGGAGTTGATTTTGATATGCCCTTGCTTTTGGGTTACACGGGTCTCTCCGACACTCTTATGAAAAAGTATATTGAGGACAGCGCAGTTCTCTGGGAAAACTCAAAGAAAAGGCTGGACTATGTGACAATCGGAAGTATTGTAGGCACACATGCAGGACCCGACGCGGTAGCTGTTGCCTTTTTCGCCAAGAACTAAAATTCTTTCAAAAAATTAAACCTCTGCGAATTTTACAAAAGTCAATAGGAAGCCCTCAGCATATATGAAAAATGTGATAAAAAGCAGATATATTGTAAAAAAAGGTTTACAAACCACAATATGTATGGTAACATTTTAGTATATTATGTAAGTTTATCGGAGGAGGGTATGGCTCGTGGCTCTCAGCAGAAGTAAAATCGACGGATATATGATTCCCACCGTCAAGGGAAAATACTATGAAAAGGGCGTTGTTGACGCCTTACTCATGGATATCGCAAACGATGCCGACGAAACTCTGACGGAGCTTTCAAGCGCACGCCGCAGAGTAAACGAGCTTGAAAAGCGTGAGGAATCTATCGCTCAGGCTTTGGTAATTGTCCGCGAGCTTTCCGAGCAAATTCTTTCAAAGGCTAAGGCCGAGGCAGAAAAGATAATTATGGAAAGCACCGCCAAACAGCTTGAGATTGAGCAGGAGATTGCAAGGCTCGAAAATCTCAAAAGCGCCTATCGAGAGGATTTGGAGACCGAAATTAAAAATCTCATGGCTGACCTTCTTACAAAAGTTAAGTCTGAATAATTTATTGACCTGCAAATGCAGGTCTTTTTCTTTCTCATAAATTGGTTGTATAGACTTATCCGCCGAAGTCAATAATACTTTGGGTGATAAAATGAAAAAAGAAGATAAAGAGAAAATGCCCGACAGCTTTTATATGGCTGCCGCAGAGAACACGAGGGCAATCAACGATTTTACAACCGCCGGCTTCGTAGGTCAGCAGATGCTTTTGACACGAATGACCTCCCTCGACAACGCCGAGGAAAAGGAAAGAAAAATAAAAGAGCTGACAAAGTGAAGCAACCCCTGCACAAAAAACGTGCAGGGGTTGCTTCATATAGGAAAAAGAGTGTGGGGAAGTATCCCCTCAATTATTTTTTCGTACTTATTTTGAGTCAGCACATACTTCTTTTCGATTCGCTTAAAAACGTATTGGTATCCCAGAAAAATCCCCCCCCTTGTTTTCCGGTACGGGAGGATTATAAGACATAATTTTGAAATAAATTTGAGGTAAAGGTGAAAACTGTATGTTTTTTGAAGCGCTTTTAGTAGCCTGAATATGAAAATTTGCATGAATGACGAGTCGAAAATTCATATTTCATATCGAAAATGCCAATATTAACTGAAATCTCTTGCCAAAATGCATTTTTTTATGATATAATAATCATCAGTCGATTGTGTGTTTTGAAAAAAGCCAAAGCCATAACAAAAAAGTCACAGTTTATTTATTGTTTCGGGTGGCTTTATTCACATATATACTGTATAATTATTTATATACTTTTAGTTTATTGACAGCAGAAAAGAAACTTTTAGAAAGGCAGTGATTAAGTTGACAGCTAAATATAACTCCTACTCACAGAATTCCCCTGTGATAGAACAGCTGTGTGCAAAGTGCGTCGAGAATTCACGCATCGACGCTGACCTTTATGCGAAGCATCAGGTAAACAGAGGACTTCGTGACTTGAACGGTAAGGGCGTTTTAACAGGTCTTACCGAGATTTCCGAAATTCGTCAAAATAAAATCGTCAACGGCGAGACGATTCCTACCGACGGAAAGCTATTTTACCGCGGAATCAACGTAACCGACTTAATAAGCGGTTTTGTTGCCGACGGCAGATTCGGCTTCGAGGAGACTATCTATCTTCTCCTTTTCGGCCAGCTCCCCAATATGGATGAGCTTATGCAGTTCAAGAATCTTTTGGCTTCATACAGAACTCTGCCCAAAAACTTTGTCCGCGATGTTGTTATGAAGGCTCCCTCCGAGGATATGATGAACACTTTAGCGCGAAGCGTTCTTACCCTCTATTGCTACGATACCAACGCAAACGATATTTCCGTTGATAATGTTTTAAGACAGTGCTTACAGCTTATCTCCGTATTTCCTCTGCTGTCTGTTTACGGCTACCACGCCTACAACCACTACGTCAGAGGTAAGAGCCTCTTTATCCACAATCCCGATAAGAATCTCTCTACCGCCGAGAATATTCTTATGATGCTTCGTGCCGACCAGCAGTACACCGCCTTGGAGGCAAAGGTACTTGATATTGCTTTGGTGCTTCACGCAGAGCACGGCGGCGGTAACAACTCTACCTTCACAACCCGCGTTGTAACCTCCTCCGGCACAGATACATATTCCGCCATAGCTGCGGCTCTTTCCTCTCTCAAGGGACCCAAGCACGGCGGTGCAAACGCCAAGGTTGTGGGTATGTTCAATGAGATGAAAGTGAAGGTTCGTGACTGGGAGGATGAGGAGGAGGTCAAAGGTTACCTCAGACAGCTTCTCCATAAGGAAGCCTACGATAAGGCAGGTCTAATCTATGGTATGGGTCACGCAGTCTACTCAATCTCCGACCCCCGTGCCAAGGTCTTTAAGGGCTATGTTGACAGCCTTGCTCACGAAAAGGGACTTGATAAGGAGTTTGCTCTCTACTCTCTTGTTGAAAGACTTGCTCCCGAGGTTATCGCTGAGGAAAAGCGTATCTACAAGGGCGTTTCCGCAAATGTTGACTTTTACAGCGGCTTTGTATATTCAATGCTGGGACTTCCCATGGAGCTTTATACTCCTATCTTCGCTATAGCGCGTATCGCAGGCTGGTCTGCTCACCGTATGGAGGAGCTTATTAACGCAGGAAAGATTATCCGACCTGCATATATGAGCGTTGCTCAGGAGCGCGATTACGTTGCCTTAAAGGACAGATAATATGAAACTTAAAGGTTTAATTTTCGATATGGACGGTCTCCTGATTGATACCGAGATTCTGTCCTATAAATTCCACAGGTTAGACTTAGAAAAACAGGGCTTTGATTTTCCTATGGAAAAATTCCTGCCAATAAGAAGTCACACAATTAAAAAAATCGACGAGATTTTCAGGGGCTATTTCGGCGAGGATTTCGACACAAAGGGACATTTTGAGCGTCATACTCTATATATGAACCAACATATAGATAAGTACGGACTTCCTCTCAAACCCGGTGCCGAGGAGCTGCTAAAATTCGGCAAGGCTCAGGGATATAAAATCGCTTTAGCAACAGGTACTCCCTTAGAGCTTGCGAAAAGGTGGCTTGAATCGGTTGACCTTTGGAAGTATTTTGATGAATTCCAAAGCTCAGCCTTCATTAAAAACGGCAAGCCTGCTCCTGACGTTTATCTTGCGACTGCCGAGCTTTTGGGACTAAAGCCCTCGGAGTGTATGGCTTTTGAGGATGCGCCCAACGGAGTAAGGGCGGCGTCTGGCGCCGGCTGCGTCACCGTTATGGTGCCTGATTTATCCGAGCCTGACGAGGAGCTTTCAAAGCTAATTTACGCAAGGGCGGAAAGTCTTACCGACGCGGTGAATATAATTAAAAAATACGAGGAATTATAAGGTTATCAAAAACTCTTCGGAGGCAAAATGATAGACTTTATTTCCGGACTTAACGGCTATCTTTGGGGCTTCCCGATGATAGCCCTTTTGTTTTCAACTCATATCTTCATGACAGGTAAAACAAGGGGGATTCAGCGAAAACTGCTTAAGGGGATTCGGCTTAGCGTAACTCGCCCTGAGGGTGACGCAGGAGAGATAAGTCCCTTTGAGGCGCTCTCAACCTCTCTTGCGTCAACTCTCGGTACAGGCAACATAATCGGAGTTGCTTCGGCAGTTGCAATGGGCGGTGCCGGAGCAGTTTTTTGGTGTTGGATAACGGGAATACTGGGAATGGCAACACAGTATGCAGAGGTGGTCCTTTCGGTAAAATACCGAGTGAAAAACTCAAAAGGAGAGCTTGTGGGCGGTCCCATGTATTCTTTAATCCGCGGTGTAAAAAGCCGCCCTTTAGGGCTTCTCTATGCCTTTGCCGCGGCCTTAGGCGGACTTATTACCGGCTCGGTTATACAGTCCAACGCTATTTTCTCGATGTTTTCTCAGGGGGCATTTTCTGATAGCGTCAAATTAAATTTTTTCGGCATGAATATAAGTCTCACAGCCTTGATTGTGGGCGTTGCGGCGGCATTTCTCACCTCTATGGTAATCTTCGGCGGTATTAGCTTTATAAGCAAGATTTGCCGCTATTTAGTGCCGTTTATGGCGGCGGTGTTCATGCTTTCGTGCGCGGCAGTGCTCTTTATTAACCGAAGCTTTTTAGGAGAAGCAATAGGCAGAATTTTCCACGACGCCTTTTTACCCCGCAGCGCAGGCGGCGGCTTTGTCGGTTCAACAATTTTAGTTGCCGCAAGGTTCGGTGTTGCAAGAGGTCTTTTCTCCAACGAGGCGGGTCTTGGCACTTCCTCAATAGTTTCTGCTTCGGCAAATACCCCTAACCCTGTCCGTCAGGCTTTGGTGAGCATGACAGCAACCTTTTGGGATACTGTTGTCATGTGCTTTGTGACGGGACTTGTCATAGTAAGCTCAATAGCTGCTGCAGAGGGAAGTGTGGACTATGTGGATTCGGCAAGTGCCTGCTATCTTGCGTTTTCAAGGATACCCTATATTGGCGGTGCGGTGCTGACCTTTTCCATGACAGTTTTTGCTTTCTCTACAATAATCGGGCTCTCCTGCGTAGGGGCAAACTGCGTAACCTGTGTTTTCGGGGTAAAGGCGGTAACTCCGTATAGGATACTTTGGGTTGTGGGTGTGTTTATTGCCCCTATGGTACCTCTTGACGTGCTGTGGAGTGTGGCTGACCTTTGTAACGCAACCTTGGCTGTGCCCAATGTGCTGTCCCTCTTTATGCTTCGAAACGTAGTGAAAGAGGAAAGTGAAAAATATTTGGGAAACCTTGATATGCTCTCAAAAGTATAAAAAAATCGCCCTGCACGAAACCGTGTAGGGCGAAAAATTACTGTTTGGAAATTAAACGAAATATACGTCCATTTCTTTCTCTACGCCGTCAGCAACGTAGTATGCCTTGCTCTCCTCGGGCTTAACATAAATCTTGAGAGTCTTGGGCTCAGCTCCGTTAGCCTTCTTTGTGTTAGCGATAATCTCGTCAACGGAAACCTGAACGCCACCGAACTCGATGAACATCTCGGTCTTGGTTTCAGCCTTCTTTGCGCAAGTCCTCTTAGCAGCGGGCTTCTTAGCAGCAGTCTTAGTCTCTGCCTTGGGAGCGGCAGTCTTAGTTGTCTTTGTTTCGGTCTTAGCAGCTGTTTTGGTTTCTGCCTTAGCAGTTGTCTTAGCTGCAGTCTTCTTTTCAGTTGCCATAGCAATATACCTCTTTCATAGTAATTTGTTATTTACTTACCTCAATTATATATTTCTTAAAAAGAAATGTCAAAGGAGTTTCGCGAAATTCAGCGGTTGCAATAAAAAACAAGTATGCAAAAATTGATAATATAGTAATTGAGAACATAAAAATAGCTAAAAGTTGGCGAATTTGCAGAGGAAATTTTGCTTTATGTATATATAGCGAGGCCTGATATTGTGCAAAAAAGCGAAATTATAAGGTGATAATATACAAAATTTCCGGGTGCAAAACATACACTAAGGTATGTTGTAAAGCCTGTCGAAATTTGTTATAATTTGATTACTTATATATAATAAAGAGTGGTTAAATGGTAAAACTTATTTTAGCGTCGAAATCTCCTCGCAGGAGGGAGCTTATCGAGGTTGTAAGCGATAATGTGCTCTGCGTTTCTGCTGAGGTTGAGGAGTATATTCCCGAGGGTATGAGACCGCAGGAGATCCCCTCTCATCTTGCAAAGCTCAAAGCCGAAAGCGTTGCGAAAAGCTACCCCGAGGATATGGTTATAGGCAGCGACACGGTGGTTATTCTGGGGGATAAGCTGCTGCTAAAGCCAACTAACGAGACAGACGCCTTTGTGAAGCTCAGGTCATTAAGCGGCAAAACCCACAAGGTAATAACAGCCTGCGCAATAGTATACAGGGGCGAAACTCACAGCTTTTACAGCGAAACAGAAGTGGAGTTTTACGAGCTTTCCGACGAGGAAATCAGCGAATATATAAAGACAGGTGAGCCCATGGATAAAGCAGGGGCCTACGGAATTCAGGGCAGGGGCTCACTTTTTGTAAAGGGTATCAAAGGCGACTACTTTAATGTGGTCGGACTTCCAATAGCAGAGCTTAAAAGGAAAATTAACGAAATATTGGGATGAGCGAATGAGGCATATATTTATTATCAATCCCGCAGCGGGAAAAGTAAACAGGGCAGAAGAGCTAAAAGCAAAAATCGAGGCCCTGGGGCTGCCCGAAAACGAGTGTAAAATCTACATAACGAGGGCTCCCTACGACGCCCGCGAAATTGCCGAGAAAGAAGCTGAAAGCGGGGAGGAAACGCGTATTTATGCTTCCGGCGGAGACGGTACAGCCAACGAGGTGCTCTCGGGAATAGTGGGATATAAAAACTGCGCCTTGGGTATTATTCCCATAGGCTCGGGAAACGACTTTGTAAGAGCGTTTAGCGACTATACAAGAGATGATTTTCTCGATATTGAGCGTATGGTAAAGGGAAAAGATAGTCTTATTGACCTTGTGGAATGCGGCGGCAGATATTCAATGAATATCGTAACGGTTGGCTTCGACTGCGCCGTAGCGTGTAATGTTGAGCGCTTCAAGAGAATCCCCTTGGTTTCGGGAAGCCTTGCCTACAAGATGTCAATACTCTACTGTCTTTTTACGAAGCGCAGGCATAACGTACATATTTGGGTTGACGACAAGCCCTTTGAGGCGTCCTTTGAAAAGACGACGCTTCTAAGCTTGGGTGCTAACGGAAACTACTACGGCGGCGGAATAAAAGCCGCGCCCCTTGCTGTTTTTGACGACGGTTATATGGATTTTGTTCATGCAGAAACTATTTCTGTTCCCAAGTTTATCTCACTTTTAGGTAAGTACATAAAGGGCGAGCATGTAAATAATCCAAAACTCCCCTTTGTGCGTTTTATGCGCTGCAAAAAGCTCCGCTACGAGTCAGAGGGTTTGCTTGACGTAAACCTTGACGGAGAGATTATTTCAATGAAAAATCCGGAGATGAAGCTGATTGAAAAAGCGGTTAGGGTTATTCTCCCCGAAAAAAACAAGGAAGCGGCTCTGTAATCTCTAAGATTGTGTCAGCACGATTTAGAAATACATAGCGGAGATCGAAACAGGTTTTTATGTGATAACTACTTGTAAATATTTACGGTAAAACATTAAGGCATAGCTGAAAAACTCAGCTATGCCTGTTTTTAGTTCGTGCTTAGGTGCATTCTGCCCTCGTGGTCGGTGGTGTATTCTCCTTTTGGAATAAGCTGAGAGATAGGCACAAATTCGTATCCCGCTTCTCTAACTGCGTCTATGATGAGGGGAAGTGCTTCGGGAGTGTTTTTTGCTCCGTTGTGCATGAGGATAATGCTTCCGTTGCTGATTTTGCCTTTTATTCTGTTCACCATATCCTGCGCAGTTGGGTCTTTCCAGTCAAGCGAGTCAACGTCCCATTGTACACAGTACATATTTTCATTTTTAACGGCCTTTACCACATCGTTGTTGTAGTCACCGTAGGGCGGTCTGAAAAGGGTAGGGGATTTTCCCGTGAGCGCCTTGATTTTTTCGTTGCAATTTTTGATTTCTGTGGCTTTGTCCGAGTCTGAAAGCTGAGTCATGTGTGGGTGTGTATCTGAGTGATTTCCTACGTCGTGACCTGCCGCGGCAATAGCCTTTACCGAGTCGGGGTATTTATCAACCCAATCACCCACAAGGAAAAAGGTGGATTTAACATTCTTTTCTTTTAGTATATCAAGCAGAGTTTCGGTTTGCTCGTTTCCCCAAGCTGCATCAAAGGAGATTGCAACCTGCTTTTTGTCGGTTTCAACGCAGTAGATAGGAATATCTCGGGGAGTAGTTGCTGTTTCTATTGCCTTCGTGGTGGTTGTGGCGACTATTGCGATGACGGAGACTGCAAGAAGCAGGCAGACTAAAAGGAGAAAAAGACCTCGCTTTGTAAGAGTATAGATTTTCATGGTAACACCTCGGTAATTTATATGATACCGGGCATAAAAAAATCACCTGTCTCTTGAGCAGACAGGTGATATCTTTTTGTTTGGGTTAATAGGCTCCGGGGCATTTACGCTTCTATTTCCCATTTAACGCCTTGGGGGGTGTCCTTAATGACAATTTTTCGGGCGGCAAGCTCATCGCGGATTTTGTCGGCGGTTGCCCAGTCCTTTTCCGCTCTTGCTTTTTGACGCTTTGCGATTAGTTCCTCAATTTCACTGGTAAAGTCGCTGTTTATGCTTTCATCCTTAGAAGCTCTGATTTTCTCAGCCGCAGGAATAAGACCTATCGAGAGGACGCTGTCGAAATCCTCAATCAGATGGAGCTTTGTAGCGTCGTTTATATCGGCCTTCAGCACGTCGTAAAGGCAGGTAAGACCTAAGGATGTGTTAAGGTCGTTGCCCATGCCCTCCCTGAATTTTGCCTTGTACTGCTCAGCCTTTTCGGTCTCAATCTCGCCCTCGGCCTTGAGATTTGCGATGCGGCTTGTGAGCTTGTTGTAAGCGACTGCTGCGTTGTCAAGGCTCTCAAAGGTAAAGGTGAGGGGCTTTCTGTAATGGGATTGCAGACAGAACATTCTGTAAACCAAGGGATTGTAGCCCTTGCTCTCTAAAAGCGAAACCGTTAGAAACTCGCCCTTAGACTTACTCATCTTTCCTGTGGAGTCTAAGAGGTGGAGAACGTGGAACCAATGGGGGCACCACTCATGACCGAGATAAGCCTCGCTTTGAGCGATCTCGTTGGTGTGGTGGGGGAAGGCGTTGTCAACACCGCCGCAGTGCAGGTCAAGGTATTCGCCGCCGTGCTTTATGCTTATAGCAGAGCATTCAATGTGCCAGCCGGGGTAGCCGAGACCCCAAGGACTCTCCCATTTAAGCTC
>JAQXHW010000111.1 GCA_029007475.1 Oscillospiraceae bacterium
TTCATGCCGGAGTCGTCGGCCTCCCTGTGAGGTCTTACCAGGTAGTCAAGAGTTACCCCAAACATATCCGCAATCTTTGTGAGGACGGTTATGTCGGGTATAGAATCTCCTCGTTCCCATTTTGATACCGCTTTGTCTGAATAATTGAGTATTTCAGCAAGTTCAAGCTGAGTCATACCCTTTGCAAGACGAAGCTGAGTAATATTTTTTGCAACAATTGCTTTGATATTTTCCAAGGTTCTGTCACCTTTCGTATGTATTTTAATTAGGTTTAACCTATGACTAAAGAATAGTTTTGTTCACTTCACGAAATATAATAACATATATCACTTTTGAAATCAAGGCGTATTTTTTCTCGGTAGAATGGGCAATTCTACTGTCGGTAGAGTGAGCCTTCAACTGTTCTACCGTGTAATACAGAGATAGTGTAGTCCTCATAGGCAAGGGTAGGTTGAGGGTGAGGTCATGCTGAGCTATAATTATCTCAGACTTTGATTTCACGGAGGTGTGTCTTGTGAGCAGAACGAAGCTTTCAGACAGAATTCTTCCCGACTACACAAGGCGAGAAGAAATTTTTAATATGGTATCCCATATTGTGGGCGGAGCCTTTGGCTTGGCGGCACTCCCGCTTTGCGTAGTCTTTTCGGCTTTGTATTCCGACGCATGGGCTGTTGTGGGCAGTGCGATTTACGGCGCTTCACTAATAGTCCTCTATTCTATGTCGAGCATCTATCACGGACTCAAGGTAGAGTTTGCTAAAAAGGTTATGCAGGTTTTGGATCACTGCACAATCTACTTCCTTATAGCAGGTACCTATACCCCCATTGTGCTCTGTGCAATCCGAAAGGAGCATCCCGGTTGGGGTTGGACAATGTTCGGCATTGTATGGGGCTTGGCTGTTGTGGGAATAATATTTGCGGCGATTGACCACAAACGCTACTCAAAGCTCACAATGGCTTGCTATATCGGTATGGGTTGGTGTATTGTGATTGCAGGAAAGGTTGCTATCGAAACAATCCCATTTGAAGGACTTATGTGGCTTTTAGCAGGAGGAATTGCCTATACCATAGGCGCAGTTATCTATGTTATCGGCAAGAAGTGCAGATATATGCACTCTGTTTTTCATATTTTCGCCCTTATCGGCAGTATTTTACAGTTTGTTTGCATTTTCTTTTATATAATATTATAAATTGAATTTTGAAGCGGAGGTTTTTTAATGAATCTTATGTATTGCGGAGACAAGAACATAGCTGATGGACTGATTATTTCTCTGCTTTCTATAATGAAGAATACCTCAGCACCACTAAAGGTTTACGTTTTGACCGTAAGCTACGAACGAGACGGCAAGGTTTGTGAGCCTATCACAGAGGAGTTTATTTCATATTTGGATGGGGTACTCAAGGAGCATAACAAGGACAGCGCCATAAAGCTCTTTGATGTTTCAGAGGATTTTGTAAAAAATCTTCCCGAAAAAAACCTTGAAACGCGATTTACCCCCGGCTGTATGGTAAGGCTTTTTGCCGACTTAGTACCTGAGCTTCCCGACAGAATACTCTATCTTGATAATGATATCGTTTGCCGCGGTGATTTCTCTGAGCTTTACTATATGGATTTAGACGGCAAAGAATTAGTAGGCGTTCTGGATTATTACGGAGCATGGCTTTTCAAAAGAAAGCTTCTGTCGCGGGATTACCTGAATTCCGGTGTGCTTCTATTAAACCTTAAAGAAATAAAGAGGACAGGACTTTTCCAAAAATGCCGTGAGAGATGCAGGGATAAAAAGATGTTTATGCCTGACCAAAGCGCAATAAACAAGCTCTCACAGTCGAAGCACTATGTATCCCGTAAGTTCAATGAGCAAAGAAAGCTAAAGGACGACACGGTCTTTCAGCATTTTACAACCAGCTTCAGATTTTTTCCGTATTTCCATTCCGTCAGCGTTAAGCCTTGGAATGTTACTCAATTACACAATACCCTTAATATCTATGAATACGACAGCTTGCTTGTTGAGTACAGGAAGGTAAAAGCTAAGTATTTGGCGCAAGAGAATAAGGCTTAGCAACGCGTTTTGTTAAGTCCGCAGGAAACGATACCAGCTCTGAGAAATAGAGGTGTCTCCCTTGGAAGCGGCAAAATGCTAAAGTAATGGTAAGCATAGAGTAAACGAAACGTAGGTTGAGTATGTATCAAATTCTATTCGGTTAAAGGAGAACTGATTATGACTAATAAAACAATTCCAATATTCTTTTCCATTGACGATAGCTACGCACCATTTTTAAGCGTTGCTCTTAAATCAGCAATAGATAATTCTAAATCGGAAAATAATTACAGAGCAATCGTTATGTTTGAGTCGCTCTCGCAGGATAATAGAGAAAGACTTGGAGGTCTTGCTACCGATAACTTCAAAATCGATTTTGTCGAGATGAACGAGGGTCTTGAAACTATTACCGACAGGCTCTCAAACCGAATCAGAAGTGAATATTTTACTCTGACAATTTACTTCAGACTCTTTATAGCTTCTATGTTTCCTGAGTATGACAAGGCTATCTATATTGACAGCGACATCATTTTAGAGGAGGATATAGCCGAGCTTTTCTCTATTGATATCGGTGATAACTTCATCGGAGCTTGCAGAGACGCTTCTATCGACGGCATCGAGCCTTTCCAGAGCTACGTTGAACAGGTTGTAGGTGTTGACAGAAACGACTATGTAAACTCAGGCGTGCTTCTTATGAATCTCAAGAGGCTGAGAGATGCCGACTTTGATAAGCATTTTCTCTTTCTTCTAAACACATACCACTTTGACAGCGTTGCTCCCGACCAGGACTATCTCAACGCTATCTGCAAGGGAAGTATTTACTACCTAAGTCCTAAGTGGAACGCAATGCCCAACGAGCAGAAGCCGAAGATTGAGGGAGCTAAGCTCATTCATTATAACCTTTTTTCAAAGCCATGGTGCTATGACGGTCTGCAGTACGGCGAAAGATTTTGGCATTACGCAGAGAACAGCGGTTATATAAACGAAATCAGAGAGTTTAAGAATAACTTTACCGAGGATAATCAAAAAGAAGAAATGGAAATTCTCGGTAATATGCTGAGAAGAGCCGAGGAAATAAAGGGACATGACATAACCCTAAAAAAAGTAGGGGAAAGCGGAGTGAAGGTAAGATTATGATTATCGGTGACAGACGCGCAGAGGTTGTTGAGAATATCCGAAAAGCGGCAAATGAGAGAAATCTTAACGCAAAGGTCGAGGTGAACGACCCTAAGCTCACAACCGAACAGAGTGCCGCCCTGGTTGAGAGGTATATAAAACGCCGTGACAAGGTGAGCTTTAAGGCTAAAAGCTACTGTTCAAGAAAGATAGTAAATACCTTTACGAAGGCTCTCAATAAGGAAACCGAGATTATCGGTATTGAGAATATGGACGGTATCAAGGGCGGAGCAATTATAACCTGTAATCACTTTAACCCGGTTGATAATACCGCCGTGAGAACTCTGGTTAGAAGATTAGGCAAAAAGAGAATCAATATAGTAAGTCAGGAGACTAACCTTGCCATGACCGGCATGGTTGGTTTCCTTATGAACTATTCCGACACAATTCCCATTTCTCAGAGTGCAAGCTATATGCAGAGGGACTTTCTCGCTGTAATCAAGGGGCTCCTTGATAATGACGAGTTTGTGCTTATCTATCCCGAACAGGAGATGTGGTTTAACTACCGCAAGCCCAGGAGTCTAAAGCGCGGCGCTTATTACTATGCTGCAAAGTTAGGCTCACCCGTTATTTCTTGTTTTGTTGAAATACAGGATTTGGAAGAAAACGATACCGAGGAGTTCAAGAAGGTAAAGTATATTCTTCATATTCTCCCGACAATCTATCCGGACCCCAACAAAACAGTTAAAGAGAACAGCGTTATTATGTGTGAACAGGATTTTAACCAGAAAAAGGAAGCCTACGAAAAAGCCTACGGAAAAGAGCTTAACTATGACTTTGAGTATGAGGATATTGCAGGCTGGATAGGGGAGAGCTAAGTTGAAAGAGGTAAGATACTACAAGGATTTTACCGATGATTTCGAAATATCTAAAAATCAAGAGATAAAGCTCTCTGAGGACTATGAATATATCCGTGAGGGCTTTTCCTCAAAGCTCAAGTCAAAGCTCGTTTACTCAGCGGCGGTGGCTTTCGGCTTCATACAGGCAAAGCTTTTCCTCCATGTTAAATTCGTCAACAGAAAAGCCATGAAAGCGGCTAAGGATAAGGGCTTTTTCATCTATGCTAACCACACTCAGCCTGTGGGAGATGTTTTCCTGCCTGCCCTTGCTTCTTTTCCAAAGCGAATATATACGGTTGTAAGTCCTGCTAACTTCGGAATCCCCGTGATAGGCAGGATTCTGCCCTATTTAGGCGCTTTGCCTTTAGCCGACAGCCCTAAGGGTATGAAAAAATTTACCGAAGCCATGGGCAAGAGAATTGAGTCGGGAAAGGTAGTTACAATTTATCCCGAAGCTCATGTTTGGGAATACTACTCAGGGGTTAGGCCATTCTCTGACGCCGCGTTTAGATATCCCGTAAAGTTTTCCGCTCCTGTTTTTGCTATGACCGTAACCTACCAAAAGCGAAAGCTCTTTAGAAAGCCCAAAACCACAATATATATTGACGGACCTTTTTATCCCGACGAGAGTCTGCATACAAGAGAGCAGAGCAAAAAGCTACATAGAGAGATTCTTGAAACAATGATGAAAAGGGCAGAAAACAGCAGCTATTCCTATATCGAATACATAAAGAAAGGGACCCACTGAATAAATCACATCTGAAGATTGATTGCACATCGCTTCCCAAGAAACTCTCTGATTACAGGGAGTTTTTTTATTGATTACGGAGAAAAAATATGGTATGCTAAAAAAGGTGATCAATATGAAA
>JAQXHW010000112.1 GCA_029007475.1 Oscillospiraceae bacterium
CAACGAGGAGGAGGACGAATCTCTCTATGAGGAGGCTCTCTCAGAGGTAGACTCCATAGAGGCAAAGCTTGCATCCGCAAGACTTGAGACTCTTCTTACAGGCGAATACGATAAAAATAATGCAATTTTAACCTTCCATGCAGGCTCAGGCGGTACGGAAGCACAGGATTGGGCACAGATGCTCTACCGTATGTATACTCGCTGGGCGACAGACCATGGCTTTAATGTCAAGGAAGTTGACTATCTTGACGGTGATGAAGCAGGACTTAAGTCCGCAGTTCTCCTTATTGAGGGCGAAAATGCCTACGGTTACCTAAAAAGTGAAGCAGGAGTTCACCGTTTAGTGCGCGTATCTCCCTTTGACAGCGCAGGAAGGCGACACACCTCGTTCTCATCCTTAGAGGTTATGCCCGAAATTGAGGAGGATACAAACGTAGTTATTCCTCCCGAGGAAATAAAAATGGACGTATACCGAGCTTCCGGTGCAGGCGGTCAGAAGGTTAACAAAACCTCCTCTGCTGTTCGTCTTACCCATATTCCCACCGGCATTGTAGTTGCTTCTCAGGTTGAACGTTCACAGTATCAGAACCGTGATGTTGCCATGAAAATGCTTATCTCAAAGTTAGTTGAGATTAAAGAGCAGCAGCACCTTGAGAAAATTTCCGATATTAAGGGTGTTCAAAAGGAAATTACCTGGGGCAGCCAAATCCGAAGCTATGTTTTCATGCCCTATACTCTCGTTAAGGATCACCGTACCGGTTTTGAAATGGGTAATGTTCAGGCGGTTATGGACGGTAATCTTGACGGCTTCATCAACGCATACTTAAAGGCTCTGTCAACAGGCGAGCTTCAAAATATTAACTAATCTTTACATAGGAAGTCTTGAATATGAAATATCTTGTAATGTTATGTGACGGTATGGCTGACGAGCCTTTTGAGGCTTTAGGTTCAAAAACCCCCATGGAGCTTGCAAAAAAGCCCCTGATGGATTCTCTTGCAAAAAAAGCCGAGGTCGGTTTAATGAGAACAGTTGATGGTAAAATGTCTCCCGGCTCCGATGTTGCAAACCTTGCCGTTTTAGGTTACGACGCAAAGAAATACTACACGGGTCGTTCACCCTTAGAGGCAATGTCTATCGGTATTGACCTTAAAGATACCGACGTTACCTTCCGTGCAAATCTCGTAACTCTTTCAGACGAGGAGAATTATGAGGACAAAACCATTCTCGATTACTGTGCCGATGATATCTCTACCGAGGAAGCAAGGGTGCTGATTGAGTATGTAGAGGAAAACTTAGGAAATGAAATTTTCAAGTTCTATCCGGGAGTTTCCTACCGTCATTGTCTTGTATGGAGCGAGGGTAATCCTCACCCCGGTAAGTTAACCCCTCCTCACGACATAACGGGAAAACCGATTAAGTCTTATCTCCCCACAGATGAAGCAAGAGAAAAGCTCCTGCCCCTTATGGTTAAGTCCTACGACCTGCTGAAAGAGCATCCTGTAAACCTCAAGAGAATAGCTGAGGGAAAGCGTCCGGCTAATTCAATTTGGCTTTGGGGCGAGGGTACAAGACCTATGCTTGACACTTTCGAGAAGCTCTACGGTCTCAAAGGAAGCATGGTATCCGCAGTAGATTTACTCAAGGGAATAGCAATCTGCGCAGGTATGAACAGCGTTGACGTCGAGGGAGCAACCGGATATCTTGACACTAACTTTGAGGGCAAGGCAAATGCCGCAATCTCTGAATTTAGGAAGGGTCAGGACCTTGTATATATCCACGTTGAAGCACCCGATGAGTGCGGACACAGAGGGGAATACGAAAACAAGGTTAAATCCATTGAGCTTATTGATGAAAGGGTGCTGACTCCCGTTGTGAATTATCTTCGTGAAAGCGGCGAGGACTTCTCTGTTTTAGTATGTCCCGACCATCCCACTCCTTTAAGTATCCGCACTCACTCACGAACTCCCGTTCCTTACTTAATTTACAGGAGTAATATGGAAATAGAGGGCGTCGATACCTTCACCGAGGAAACTGCAAAGTCTACCGGTAATTTTACCGAGGAAGGCTTTACCCTTATGTCACACTTTGTAAAGGATATTTAATTCAAAAGGCGGCACAGTCATAAAAACTGTACCGCCTAAGTTTTTTTCAAAAATTATTCTCCGAGGGCTTCTTCCAAAGCGAGAGCAAGCTGGTCGGGACAGGAGGTAGGTCTCATGCCGCAGCGAATACCCTTGAGCCTTTCAATAGCTTCATAAGCATTCATACCCTTAACTAAAGCGGCTACTCCCTGAGTATTTCCCGAGCAACCGCCGAGGAAAGATACATCCTTAATAATATCGCCGTCAAGCTCAAGAGAAATCTGTCTTGAACAAACTCCGTGGGTTAGGTAATTGTATTTCATAGTAAAACTCCTTTTGTGTATTTCTCCGTAAGGAAATAGGACTCGTGAGAGTCGGTAACTTATGATTTATCCATAAAATAAAGTTAGACAGAAAACAAAAAATCCGTCGCAAAGCGACGGATTGGAGCGGATGACGAGGCTCGAACTCGCTACCTCCACCTTGGCAAGGTGGCGCTCTACCGGATGAGCTACATCCGCAAATCTAAGGGCGAATTAAACCGCCGAAATCAAACTGCTTACACATTATATAATAGAGATTGACGGAAGTCAAGAACTTTTTTCAAAAAGAACTTAAAAATTTTTGTTGATGTGCCGCTCAAATATTGGTATAATAAATAAGTATTTATTAAAATAATACCCTTGGAGGTCTAACAATGTATGATATAATCAGTACCGAGATAGCGCAGGGTGTCCGCTTCTCAAAGGTAAGGGTTGACCGTTTCAAGAATATACGCATTTGCGTGACGGCTCTCCTGCCTTTAGAGCGTGAGACGGTGTCCTCCTATGCGCTTCTCTCCCAGGTGCTTACTCGCTCCTGCGAAGCATACCCCGATTTCACTTTGCTTTCTAAAAAGCTTTCCTCTCTCTACGGAGCTTCTCTTGAGGGCGGAATCCGCAAAATGGGCGAATCCATTGGAATTTCCTTTAATGTTACGGGAATTGATGACAGATACGCGATTAAGGGCGAGAGCGTAGCCGGAGAGCTGTCAGAGCTTCTCTGCAAAATTATTTTTGAGCCTAAACTCATAG
>JAQXHW010000113.1 GCA_029007475.1 Oscillospiraceae bacterium
ATCGCCGACGCCCTCTACCTTTTTGAGTTCGGAAATCGAGGAAAATTTTCCGTGGGACTCTCGGTAATTGACTATGTTTTGGGCGATTATCTCGCCGATTCCGTCAAGCTCCTCAAGCTCCTCCGAAGCGGCGGAGTTTATATTGAGCTTTGGGTTTACCGCTTCCCCCTGAGCAATAAGGGAGCTCTTTTCGGCGTTGCTTACATAGTAAACCCCAGAGGAGTTCGGTAAATTTCGGGCAAGGCTTGCCCCTATAAGTGCAGCGCCTGTCAGAATAAGGCCTAAAACAAGCAGGAGCATTTCTCTGCTTTTCAGAATACTTTTCATTTTGATACAGCCCCCCGACAAAAATAATCGCTTATGAGATACTTTGATAAAGGATAGCTCTTGATACAACAGAGAACGCCCTGAGCGAAAATTCAGGGCGCTGTGGGAATATTTCAAATTTAGTTATTAACCGCCATGTTGTAGAGAGCCTTACGGCGAGCATAGCGTTTAATATTGGAGATAGTAACGAAGGTGAAAACCAAGTATGCTAATGTAGCGGAGGCAAAAATCCAACCCCAAACAGAAACAGAAAAGGCATTATGCTGGGTAGTTGTAAGAACAAGCGTCATAATAAGCCAATATGAAAATAGAACAATAGAGGTAATTGCAGCGGCTATCAGGAAGGCGGCAGACCACTTTCTTGTTAATAAAGGCATAAGCGCAAGAATAAACGAAACCACAAACATAAAAATAAATATGCTCTTAACTGCGACGAGACTTTCAGCGTCGCTGAAGCCAGGGATACCTCCGCCAAACATATCGATAGAAACAGGATAGCGTGAGAAATAGGAACTATAGGAACTATAAGTAAAGGTAGTGGTGAACATCAAAACAAAGGTTACAGCCATGAGCACAAGCTCAATAATTAGGTCGGCAATAGGCGGTATGCCCGGGCGCGCAGGAGTGTTCACGGGCTGAGCCTGATAAACAGGTTGAGCAGGGATATTCACAGGCTGAGCCTGATAAACGGGTTGAGCAGGAGTGTTCACAGGCTGAGCAGGTGGGTTGTAAATAGGCTGATTTTCGCTGACAGCAGGGGATTTTGGGCAGGCTGCGCCGCAGGCAGAGCAGAAGCCGGCGTTATCTGAGAGCTTTTTTCCGCATTTTGAACAGAACATAGTTCATATCCTCCTAAAGATATTTTGGTTTGCAGTATAGCGAAAGGTAAAGCCCCTGAAAATATGGGGATTATAGGGGAATCAGGCGCCTTTTCGCAAGATCATTTTATCACGTTCATTATAAAATTATTTTGATTGTATGTCAATAAATTTGCGCTGTTTGTATCATTTTGAAAGAATTTGTAATTTTTGAGTGTTTTTTCCATAAAATCAATAAAATCATTTTTGCACCTAAAATTAAAAAAATAGTATTCTCAAACGCGGGCTTTTGTGGTATAGTTAAATATATATGTCTAACAGTATGCATTAAAGGAAGATGACAATGCAGGATAACAAGGGAAAACACCCTGAAACTAAAGAAAACCGTGAAGCCCGCGGGGACGTGATTTTCGGCAGGAACCCTGTCAGCGAGGCAATAAGAAGCGGCAGACCCATAGACTCTGTGTTGGTAGCCCGGGGAGAGAAAAACGGCGCAATAGTCGGAATTTTGGCTAAAGCCCGGGAGAAAAAACTCAGAATTAAAGAGGTTGACTCAAAGAAGCTGGACTATATGTGCGCAGGAGGTCATCACCAGGGAATAGCCGTGGTGGCGGCGGTCTGTGAATATAAGGAATTGGACGATATTTTCGCTTTGGCCGAAAGCAGGGGGGAGGAGCCCTTCATCATAGTTTTGGACGAGATTGAGGACCCCCACAACTTAGGCGCAATTATCCGTACTGCCGAGTGTGCAGGCGCTCACGGAGTAATTATTCCCAATCGCCGTTCGGCAGGACTCAGCTTCACCGTGGGAAAGGTTTCCGCAGGAGCGGTCGAGTATGTGCCCGTGGTGAGAGTTCCCAATATCTCCTCTGTGCTGGATACCCTCAAGGAGAGGGGTCTTTGGATTTACGGCGCCGATATGGACGGCGAGAATTTTCTCAGCTGTGATATGAGCGGCAAGGTTGCCTTGGTTATCGGCAACGAGGGCAAGGGTATCGGCAGATTAGTTCGCGAAAAATGCGATGTTGTCGTTTCTCTGCCCATGAAAGGCAAGATTAATTCCCTCAATGCCTCCGTTGCGGCAGGTATTCTCATGTATAAGGCCGCCGAGGGCAGGTAATGTTTTCTAAACTGCGGCGTCGTCACCCGGAGATAAGGATGTGAAAAATTTTGAACAAGAAGAATAAGAATAAAAACAGAATAAATCAGGACAGAACAATAGACTCCATTATTGAGGAAACCCGATTTCTCACCGAGCAGGAGGAAATGGCTAAGGAGGCCGCTAAGATAAGCGCACAGCCAAAGATGGAGGAGATTTTCAGCAACAAGAGCAAGGAAATCAGACTGAAAAGTCAGAGCCCTCTCGAGGCTGACCCTGACGATATTGATATCGAAAAGCTGGCAAGCACCGAGGAAGCAACCAAGGTTGAGGAGGCCGAGGAGGAAGTAATCCCTCAGGTGACCCTCAAACCCACCTTGGCTGAAAATACCAAGATAAGCCGCGAAATTATCGAGGACGCAGAGAGCTTAAACGTTCGCTCCCTAAATATTAAGGACATGGACTCTATCGACATATCGTTAGACGAGGAAGAGGGACGCGAAAAAGAGGAAAAAGCGGAATTTGCTTCGGCGGATATTACGAAAAATCCCCCTCCCAACACGCCTCCCGCACCGGATGAGCTTAGCTCCTTTGAGAGAGTTTTCGGTAAGCCGAAGCCTGTAAGCGCCGTGCAGACCGTGGTATCCAGAGTGCCTGTATACCAGCATGAGAGCAAGGTTGAGAAAATTCATGTTCGCGCAGGAAAATTCTCGGCAGTTGTTGAGAACGAGTACAAAAAGTACCTTGCTTCTCCCAACCCCGTAATCTCTCAGACCTACACCCCGGAGGAGGACCCCGATAATCCCGAGGAGGACGAAAAGGTTACTCCCAAGAAGGTCGCCGATAATGTAATGGGCAAGGTTGTAGGCTTTTTCTCCTCGGAGGAGGACGACCCCCAAAAAGAATTTAAGGAAAAGACTATTCAGATTGAGGACTTCAGAAGCCGCCAGGATACAAAGTCCATAATGCTTGAGATAAACGCTAATATCCGAAAAATGGCGGTAAACAGTATCTATACGGGAGTTTTTGCCGCAGTTTCCCTAATTCTCTTAATAGTTACGAGAATTATAGGCGCAGGTGCCGGTTACGCCGCCGCACTTATTATTTCAGTAGTAAATCTTTTACTGCTTCTTGCTTCCTGCTGGATTAACCGTGTAACCGTAGGAAACGGACTTTCCTCTCTCAAAAAATTCAAGGGAAATTCCGATACCGGCGCTGCGGTATGTGTTGTTGCAACGGTTATGCAGGGTATAGTTTCTCTGATTTTCCCCGAAGCATTTTTCTCCGGGGCATATCACCTTTACGCAACTATCGGAATTTTGGCTTTGCTTCTCAACTGTTTAGGAAAGCTCTTTATGGTGCGCAGAGTCAAGGAAAACTTTAAGTTCGTTTCTCAGAAAGCGCCTACATACGCAGGTAAAATCTATACCAATGAGGAGATTGCCAGAAAGCTCATGAGCGGCACGACTCAGGACAAGCCCATTGTTGCCTATCAGCACGAAACCGACTTTATGAGCGACTTTCTAAGGCTCTCCTACTCACCCGACCCTTCTGAGGATATGGCAAGCAAGCTGGCTCCCGTCACCCTTATATGTACCCTCTTTGTAGGCATACTCTACGGAATTATCTCCCGTGATGTAGCAGGAGCTTTCTCCGCCCTTGCGATTATCGCCTGTGTTTCCGTACCTCTTTGTGATTTGCTTGCAGTAAATCTTCCTCTTTATAAGCTCTCAAAAGAGGCTCTCTCTAAGAACGCCATGCTCAGCGGCTACCCTGCTGTCCGTCAGTTCTGCGATACAAGGGCGGTTATCTGCGAAGCAAGAGACCTTTATCCCATTGAAAGTATCACCCTCTGCGGCGTTAAAGCCTTTGTAAATTCAAGGGTTGAGGAAACAATGGTCTGTGCCGCCGCGGTGCTGAGAGAAGCCAAAAATCCTATGGCGTGTATATTCGACAAGGTTGTGGAAACTAAGGGGGGCAGACTCCCCAAGGTTGAGAGCGTTCTCTATGAGGATAAGCTGGGTCTTATCGGCTGGGTTGAGGGCGAGAGAATCTTGGTGGGTAACCGCTCACTGATGGAAAAATACGCAATCAAGGTTCCCGATTTGGACTTTGAGAATAAGCATAAAATTGAAGACAGAGTTGTGACCTATCTCGCCCGTTCGGGAGAGCTTGTTGCCATGTTTGTGGTTTCCTACGCATCAACTCTGAGAATTGCCGAGCTTTTACAGCAGGCAGAGGCAAACGGCGTGAGCTTCCTTGTGCAGACTACCGACTGCAACGTGACAGGAGAGAAAATTGCCGAGGATTTCGGCATCTACTTCAGAAGCGTTAAGGTACTTCCCACAGGCCTTGGCAACGTATGTATAGAAATCACCTCTCAGAAAGAGGACACCTCAAGGGCATACCTTGCAACGAGAGGTTCGTTTTTCTCCCTGCTTCGCGGTATCTCCGGCTGTATTCGCATGAGGAGCAATATTTCCCTCAGCGTTGTTATTCAGCTTATCGGTGTAATTTTAGGTGTGCTCGTAGCTGCAACGCTTGTACTTTGCGCAGGAGTGTCTGCCCTTAAGGGAATAGAAGTTCTCGTATTCATGCTCTTCTGGGTAGCGGCTGCACTTATAGCCCCGGCAATCCAAAAACCGTAGATTTATCCTTGCGCGGTAGAGTTATCCTTGCGTGGTGAAGCGGCAAAAAGGCGGCGAGACGGTTTCACCTCGGTTTGTTGTATTTTGTCTTATCATTTCAGCTTAGCTTATAGATTTAGGAGTTGATATTATGTATATAGCACCCTCACTTTTATCCTGTGATTTTTCCCGCTTCGGTGAGGAAATCGAAAGAATGGACAAAGCGGGCGCAGACTACATGCACCTTGACGTTATGGACGGACATTTTGTGCCTAACCTTACCTTCGGCGCACCAATTCTCAAGTGGGTGAGAAGCTATACCGATAAACCCTTTGACGTGCATCTTATGATTTCAGAGCCCCTTAAGTATATCGACGATTTCGCCGATGCCGGCGCGGATATTATTACTTTCCACGTTGAATGTGACAGCGATATCGCTGAAACTATCGGGAAAATCAAGAGCCACGGCATTAAGGCAGGCTTGGTTGTAAAGCCAAAGACGGATATCTCCGCAGTCTACCCATATCTTGAAAGCATTGATATGGTGCTTGTGATGAGCGTTGAGCCGGGCTTTGGCGGTCAGTCCTTTATGGCTGATATGCTTCAAAAGGTTAAGGAGCTTAAAGAGGAAGTAACTGCCCGCAAGCTAAAGGATTTCCTTATTGAGATTGACGGCGGCATAGGGGAACAGAACATTAAAATGTGCGCCGAGGCAGGAGTTGATATCTGCGTAGCAGGTACCTCTGTTTTCAAAGCCGAGGACGCAGGAGAAGCTATTAAAACCTTAAAGGCTCTCTGCGAATAAGTGTTTTTCCGTATAGAAAGCCCTTCGAAAAATCAAATCAAAATCAAGAAGCCTCGGAAGCTGATGCTTTCGAGGCTTTGTAAGTTAGGGAATAAGGCGAAAAAAACCGCCGAGGTAAGCCTCGACGGTGTTCTGCGTTCTTATACCATTTTGTGGTGCCGGTGACCGGACTTGAACCGGTACGGATTTTACTCCGAGGGATTTTAAGTCCCTTGTGTCTGCCTATTCCACCACACCGGCAGAAAGAAAATGGTGACCCGGACGAGAATCGAACTCGTGTTACCGCCGTGAAAGGGCGGTGTCTTAACCTCTTGACCACCGGGCCGTTTGGTAGCGGAAATAGGACTTGAACCTACGACACTTCGGGTATGAACCGAATGCTCTAGCCAGCTGAGCTATTCCGCCATATTTACTACGGGAACGTAGCAAAAGCTATTATATTATAAAAACCTAAGTTTGTCAACAGTTTGTCAACAGATTTTTTCAAATAGATTGTCAAAATTTTTACGTCAAAATTTTGATGAAAATTTTTATGGGACGAGAGTACGCTCCCCTGTGTCTGCTGTGTTGATTTTTATTTTGCCTTATGCTACAATATAACATACGTGGCGACGAACTAAAATATTTGGATTTTCCGAAAGGATGATTGATATGAGTAATGAAAAAACCGCCGAAAAAGGCTAGAAGCTCGAAATTAAACCTAAGAAGCTCCTGCGTTCGGCTCTTACGGGCTTCACAGTTCCCTTTGTGGTGATAATCGCGTCTTCTCTCATTTCTTACTTTGAAAATGCGGAAAAGTTTATTTTCTCCGTTTGGGATTTCCTCTGGCCTCTTATTTTGGTG
>JAQXHW010000114.1 GCA_029007475.1 Oscillospiraceae bacterium
GAAATTCCGTAGTCCTCACAGAACGCACCGAATACGGACTGCGAGCAGTTGTAGCCTTTAAGGAAAAGCTCCCTTGCGATTTCGCCTTTAGTTTTCATAAAAATCACCCTGACATATATTTTCTACTCCCTTTATATCACAAATTTCTCTCTACTTCAACCTTTTTCCCTTCAGAGGCTTCTTGGCAGGAGAAAAAATAACCTCTCCTGCGCGGGTAAACTCGGAGCCGTGACAGGGACATTCCAAGGTGCCCTCCTCAGGGTTTTCCTTGAGCCTGCAGCCTAAGTGAGAGCATCTTTTCTCTTTTTCCGAAAAGAGTCCCGAAATCAGCCCTTTTACCGAATAACCCACGTCAACTAACAAATCCGGCAATGCGGCGAGGAAATTTACTCTGCGGGGGGTATATAGCTTTTCGTACCTGTTCTCCTTGCCCTCAATTAAGTCGGGGATAAGGTCACTTGCCACCGCACAGAGGGACATTCCCCACTTGTTAAAGCCGGTTGCCACAAACAGATTGGGGGTAAACATACTGTATCTGCCTATAAAGGGCAAGCTGTCGTGAGTCATTACGTCCTGATTAGACCAGGCATAAACAATCTCACCCTCGGGAAAATACTTTTTCGCAAGGCTCCGAAGCTCCACATAACAGCCGCCCTTTTTATTTTTCCCTGTTCGGTGAGCTTCTCCTCCTATGAGTACACCCCCGGGATAATCGCGCAGAGAAACACCGTTTCCGCTTATATACATTCCCCCTACTCTCTTCTCGGTTTTGACCGCCAAGAGATAGGAACGCTCCTGATGCTGCCTGAGAAAATATAATCCGGGAAAGTTTTTAACAGGATAATGGGTGCAGATTACCGTATATTTTGCGTGTATAAAGCCCTCCGGCGTTTTTACTCCTTCGGTGCTTATTTTAAGGGCAGGAGTTTTCTCGTAGATTTTCAAATTTTCCGAGAGTGCCGAGGCGAATTTCAGCGGATTAAACTGTGCCTGATTTTCAAGCCTTATTGCTCCGTTTACCGAAAAGGGCAGTCCTGTCTTTGTCACATACGTTGTATCTATCCTCAGCCTTGCAAGAGCCATTCTCTCCCTAATCAGGCTGTCCGTATCCTCCGTGGAAAATATATAGGAGGGCACTCTCTCAAAGTCGCAATCTATATTTTCCTCAAAAATCAGCCTTTCGATTTTATCTATTGCCTCTTTATTGCTCTCATAATACAGCCGTGCCGAAAGGGGACTTATTTTACTTTGCAGCTTATCAAAAATAAAGCCGTGCTGGGCTGTAATTTTTGCGGTTGTCCCTTTAGTTGCGCCCGATAAAATTCTGTCGGCCTCTATCAAAACCACCTCAAAGCCTCTCTTTTTAAGCTCAAAGGCTGTCATTATCCCCGCAAGTCCGCCGCCGATAACCGCACATTCCGTATATATTTCTCCCTTCAGAGGCTCTCTCTTAGGGATATCTATACTCTGCCATAATGTTGACATACATTTCACCTCAATTTATATTTTGTGCCCGGAGAGGTAAATAATGTATTGTCTATTCTTTTTCTCTGTGATATAATTAATTGTTACTATCGTTTTATTACTTTGAAGTTGGTGATAAACTTGAATTTTGACCAGAGCAAAATCAGAAATTTCAGCATAATAGCTCATATCGACCACGGTAAATCCACCCTCGCCGACCGTATCTTGGAGGAGACCTCTTCCGTTGCCAAGCGCGAAATGCAGGATCAGATTTTAGACGATATGGAGCTTGAAAAGGAAAGAGGAATTACCATTAAAGCAAGAGCCGTTACCCTTGTTTACAAGGCTGATGACGGTGAGGAATACCTCTTTAACCTTATCGACACCCCCGGTCACGTTGACTTTAACTACGAAGTTTCCCGCTCTCTCGCCGCCTGTGAGGGTGCTGTTCTCGTTGTTGATGCAACCCAGGGAATTGAGGCTCAAACCTTGGCTAATACCTATCTTGCCGTGGACTCAGGTCTTGAGATTGTCCCCGTTGTAAACAAAATCGACCTTATAAGCGCCGACCCGGCACGAATTAAGAACGAGATTGAGGATATTATCGGTATTCCTGCGCAGGATGCTCCCGAAATCTCAGCAAAGCAGGGTATCAATATCCACGCCGTTATGGAGAAAATCGTCTCCGACGTGCCTGCTCCCGAGGGTGACATTAACGCGCCCCTCAGAGCCATGATTTTCGACAGCTACTATGACAGCTACAAGGGCGTTATAATCTACGTCAGAGTCAAAGAGGGTAAAATCTCCGTGGGCGATGAGTTTAAGCTCATGCAGACAGGCTCTGCCTTTAATGTTGTGGAGTTAGGTCACATGGGTGCAACCTCTCTTTCTCCAACGAATACCCTCTACGCAGGCGAGGTTGGCTACATCACAGCTTCAATTAAGACTTTAGGCGACGCAAAGGTTGGCGACACAGTCACCTTAACCGAAAATCCCGCCGAATTTCCTCTTCCGGGCTACCGCGAAATTCAGTCCATGGTTTACTGCGGTGTTTATCCCTCCGACGGCGCAAGATACGGCGACCTCAGAGACGCTCTTGAGAAGCTAAAGCTCAACGACGCTTCTCTTACCTATGAGCCCGAAACCTCCGTTGCCTTAGGCTTTGGCTTTAGATGCGGTTTCTTAGGTCTTCTGCACATGGAGATTATTCAGGAGAGATTGGAGCGAGAGTTTAACCTCGACCTAATTACAACAGCTCCCTCGGTTAGCTATAGAATCACCTTCTCCGACGGCTCGGTAAAGATGATAGATAACCCTACCAACTACCCCGACCCCTCACTGATTGCAAAGGCTGAGGAGCCCTTTACGGACGCTCACATCTACTCTCCCTCTGAATACGTTGGAAATATTATGGAGCTTTGTCAGGAAAGACGCGGTGTTTTCTGCGGCATGACCTATATTGATTCCGACAGAGTCGACATTCACTACGAATTGCCTCTCGCCGAGATTGTCTACGATTTCTTCGATACCCTTAAATCGAGAACAAGAGGTTACGCGTCCTTCGACTATGAGCTGAAAGAGTATAGAGAAAGCCAGCTTGTGAAGCTTGATATCATGCTCAACGGCGACGTGGTTGACGCGCTTTCGTTTATTATCCACTCAGAGAAGGCCTATCCCAGAGCAAGAAAAATGGCTGAGAAGCTAAAGGATAAAATCCCCCGTCAGCTTTTTGAGATTCCCATTCAAGCCTGCATCGGCGGCAAGATTATCGCCCGCGAAACAGTAAAGGCTATGAGAAAAGACGTTTTGGCAAAATGCTACGGCGGTGATATCACCCGAAAGAAGAAGCTCCTTGAAAAGCAAAAGGAAGGCAAGAAGCGCATGAGACAGTTAGGCACCGTTGAAGTGCCTCAGGAGGCCTTCATGGCAGTTCTGAAATTAGATACGGAATAAAAAAACCGCCGACATCTTCACATAAATGTCGGCGGTATTTTTTTTAATCGTCGAAGGAGCCTTCGATTTCTTTTGTCTCGGTTACCTTGTCCTTGCCCTTGATTCCAAGTTTGTCCTTAACCTTGTTCTTCATTCGGCGGACATAGACCACAACTACTGCGCCTACGGTTACGACTACGCTGGCAACGGCTGCGATAATCATATTAATTGAGGATGCGTCAATATAAGCTGAATTAATCTGCATGGTTATTTCTCCTTTTATTAGTTCTATTTATGTGCGGTGTAAAATTACTTATCTTTCTTCTGCTTTTTAACAAGCTGATTGTAGATGTACTTTGCTCCGGCCTTGCCGCTTTCTCCTAAGTTAAAGATATTGCGCTTAAGCGCCTCGGTGATTTGAGCCTTGTACTTATCGGGGTTTGAAAGCAGCTCATCTACAACCCTTGAGACCGTATCGAGCTTGTCCGTATCAATCGAAACGCCCACCTCGTCACGCCACGTAATATCCGTTGCCGGACGGGAGTACTTGTCATAGTTGGGATTTAAGATCTTCATGGGAGTGTTAATAAAGAGCGAGGGCTTTTTGGTTGCGTAGGAATATTCGTAAGCGATGCCTGACCAGTCGGTAATAAGCAGGTCGGACTCCCAAATTGTACGGTTTGAGGAAAAGTCGGTTTCGATAATGAAGTCCTCGCCGTCAGCGCCCTCATACTTTGAAATAATCGCTTCCATTTTGTGAGGGAACCGTTTAACAAACTCGGGATGAGGTCTTAAAATTACTCGGTTGCCCTTGTGGAGAAGCTCCTCAAGCATTTTGTCTAAGCAGGACTCTAAGATATTATCCTCCTGCCAGGAGGGAGCAAGGAGAATCTGCTTTTTATCCCTCTTGACCTTCTCCATTTTCTCGTACATTTCAATGAGGTTTTCGATAACACCGAAGCCTACGGGAACAAGGGTTTTCTCGGGGAGATTATACATTTTTTCGGTTTCTCTAATCTCCTCAATCTGGTGAGGGCCTACGCAGAAGATAGTATCAAAGTGGTCGTAGGCACCCTCGCGAACAACCATATTGGTTGAAGCAGGGCCGTGGAAGGTGTAGATATACTCAACGTCCTTCTTAACGTAGGAACGCTTGATGTGGAAGGTCTCCAAATCGGGAGTTGTCATGACCACGATATCCGCGTCCATTTTCATCATAAAGGTGATGATTTTGCGGGGGCCGATATAGTACGCCTGAATTCTCTCGTTTTCCTTTGCCTTCTCAAAGATAGCGTCCTTGGGGTCGTTGGTGACGTAGTGAATTGTAAGGCTTGTATTTTTCAGAAGTGAGTCAATTATATTTTCGAAGTATTTATAGAAGCCGCTTTTCTCAGAATAGAAAACAAGATGTTTTCCCTCTATGGAGAAAAATCTCTTATAGTCGGCTTTCTCCCTCTTTGCATTTTCGTCACGCTTAAAGGGATTTTTCTTCTCCTTAACCTCAAGAGCTTCAATGGCACGAAGCTCTGCGCGCGAGGCTTCAAGCTCCTCGTAGTCAACGTATTTTTTCGGAGGAATAATCTGATTTAGGAGGAGAAGCTGGAGAATGGCAATTACGTTGCTTGCAATCCAGTAGAGAGCGATACCCGCAGGAACAAAGAAGCCTAAAAACAGGGAGAGTCCTACGGAAACAGTCATGGTGCTCCACTTATTAATCTTGCCCTGCTCTGCCTGGAGAACATTGATTTTGTTCTGAATGAAGCAGAGAAGCCAAGAGGAAAAGCCTGCAATTATGGGACAGAGAAGCATGTACCAATAGGCTGAGAAGTCAGAGCCTAATTTAACGCTTGGGGTAGCCGTCAGATCGAAGCCCAAAATATCCAGCTTCAGCTCGGAAGCCTTTGCGATAGTAGCCTTACCCTGTTCGGTCTTTGCGATATCCATAAATGCCTCGGGGTTCGACTTAATTGCGTTTATGGTTTTAATCTGAATCGAGTTGTCCTCAAGGTTTGCAGAGGGGTCAACCTCGGCGCACCTCTCCTGAAGCTGAGATATAACCGCCGGGTCTGCTCCTACAATATACTGCAAGGGATTGTAGATAACCTGAACAACGCCCAAAAGCAGGATAATCTGAATTGCAAGAGGAAGTATTGAAGCAAAGGGATTATACTTCTTTTTCTTAAAGAGCTTTGCCTGCTCCTCGCCTATTCTTTCCTTATCGCCGTAAAACTTGGCTTTGAGGCGGTTAATTGCAGGCTGAATCTCTACAATTTTTATGGCGTTTTTATGTACCCAGATACCAACAGGGAGAATTATAATTTTAGAAATCAGGGTGAACAGCAAAATCGCCAGGCCGTAGTCGCTGAAAAGGCTGTAACACCATTTCATGACGAAGCCTAAGGGAAATGCTATCCATGAAAGTATCATTCCCATGTTATAGACCTCCAAAAGGACATATCTTTTCATTATAAAATTCATTATACTCCCATTACATACATAATGTCAACGAAAATCGCAGGTAGAACCTTATTTTGTAACCTTTGTGTTGTTGAAATCCCTCCCCTCCTGTGTTATAAATTATCATGTAAAGTTGTTTTTCTTCGAGGTGATGAAAATGAGCAAGCGTTCCATTACAATCTGCATAATCGCCGGTGCTTTGGCTCTCGTATTTATAGTCGTCATGGCGGTAAGCTGTGCAGCTCCTCACGAGGAAAAGCCCCCTGTTGACTTCGATATAAACCCCACAAGACCTGCCGTTACAGAGGCTCCGGTTAAGGTTATGCCCTCGGTTACCCTCTCCTTTATCGGCGACTGTATTATCGGAAGCGAATCGGGTTACGCGAATGAGGGAGGCTTTACTTGGTATGCTCAGGAAAAGCCCCACGAATATTTCTTTGAGAAGGTATATGACGTGCTCTCAAAGGACACCTTCACCCTTGCCAACGTAGAAAATGTTATTACCGACCGAGATTTAGAGAAAACCTACAAGGACTACTCTCCTGCTTTCTGGTTTAAGGCCCCCACAAAGGACGCAGACATTTTGACAAAAGGCTCCGTTGAGGTTGCGGGAATTGTAAACAACCACACCAAGGACTACGGCGAGGAGGGTTATCAGGACACCAAGGAAGCCTTACTGGCGGAGGGTCTAAAGGTGGGCGAGGACTGCGTACCTCTTTACCTTGAAGCCAACGGAATTAAGATAGGCGTTTGCTACGCTCAGCTTTGGGCAGAATATCATTTGAGCTACGTTGAGGACTGTCTTGCTGAAATGGAGGGTAAATGCGACTATAAAATCGTATTCTTCCACGGAGGCGAGGAGGGTGTTCATGAACCCGACCAGTACAAAATCAACTGCGCAAGAAAGCTCGCCGAGGAGAAGCAGTGCGACCTTATTGTCGGCAGTCATCCCCATGTGCTTCAGCCTATGGAGGTAGTAAACGGCGTGCCCATTGTGTATTCCTTAGGCAATTTCTGCTACTCCGCTTCCAATTACCCCGAAAACAAGACAATTATTTTTCAGATCATGCTGACTCAGGACGAGGGCATGGTACATACCTCCTACCGAATTATCCCCTGCTACGTCTACACAGGCGACCGCAACAACTGGCAGCCTGCCATTGTAGAGGACGAATACGATTACAACGAGATTATGGAAATGATGGCCACCCCCGTAAAGAGCACCGACTATTACAGCTATTACGACACAGACGTCGAGGAAACAGAGGAAACTCAGGCTTTTGAAACCGAGGCGCCTGTCTATACCGACGCACCTGCGCAGGAGGAAACCGTAAGCGTTGCGCAAACAGAATAACGATGACAAAAGGCTTGCCGCAGGATAAAAACCGAAGCAAGCCTTAATTTATACTAAAATCTCCGATTTTTGCCCTGTAATTTTCTGAATTGCTAAATTACAAAGGGCAGAAAAACTCAATAAACCATTTATGAATCAGAAAGAAATTTTCAGAAATAAAGGGGAAAAGAAAGTTTTTTGAAAAAAGGCGGAAAAGGACTTGAAATTCATAAAGTTTTGTGGTATGATAATCGGGTACTTGACTTAAGTGCGTGCTGATATAGCTCAGTAGGTAGAGCGCATCCTTGGTAAGGATGAGGTCAGCGGTTCAAATCCGCTTATCAGCTCCAAAATAATCCTCGCTGCTTTGCGGCGGGGATTTTTTGCTGCGGTAAGAATATAATCTATTGCCTCAGTAGATCAACCTGCTTCATTAGATAATGTCATCGGCTCAGACGCACATCTTCCCTTAGCGGCGCACATATTACCTCGGTACAATTTACAAAAAGGCTGCGGCAGAAAACTGTCGCAGCCTTAGCTTTTTATATAGTGGGGGCATAAATAATATCCCTCAACTGCTAATAAATCGAAAGTCTCCGCGCCCGGTGACTTATTTCTTAAAGGGTGCCCTAAGGCCTACATCGCAGCCGGAATCAACCTTTGCGATGTACTTCTGGATAGCGGTTGCGTCCTTTACATTGATATTTCCGTCACCGGTGACATCTGCGCAGAGAAGTCCGTACTTATCCGTAATCTTCTCCGTTTTTGCGCTGTGCTTCTGAATTGCGGTTGCGTCCTTAACATTTATCTCTGCATCTTGATTTGCGTCACCGTTTGTAAGAATTACTACCGTGCTGCTGTTCTCATATTCGTCAAGATTTTTGAGGGTTTTTACCTCTTTCGCTCCGTAGGTAACTATATTTGCGGGGAGGGTATCGCTGTCAAGGAGATAGTAGAGGACAACGTAGGTCGTATCAGGGGTTAATTGCTGAACATTTCCGTCAACGTCCATTATTCCGGAAACAGCATATTCTTCGTCAATAATATCAATTTCATCTAAGGTAAGGGTGCCTGAGGCAAAGTAGCCCAAGATTTCCTCCATTGTGGCTAAATCTACGCCTTCAACAATTTCAGCGCCATAGGTTTTTCCGTCACCCATAGGCTCAAGAGTAATTGAGCTGTCCCCGGGAATAACCTCGAAGTCTATTGTATTCTGTAAATATCCCTCGTAGCCCTTATAAATATCGGGAGTCTCGGGGGTAGAAATCCACTTTCCGCCGAAGGCGATAACATCAGCCGTGTATCCGGTTAAGTCAAGCTCAAAAAGCAGCACATAATAGTTGGAGTTTGACTTTATGGGGTTATAAACCTCGAAGCCGTCGGTGTCGTAGGTTCCGGAAAAAGCGTAATGCTCGGTTACTTCCTCGGTGAACAGCAAGCTGCAATCAAAATCTGCAAATGAAAGATCGCCTTTAGAACAGCTTTCTACGTAAAGCTCCATATCCATGCCCGCGTCTTCCTCGTAGACGCAGTAGTAGATATAATGTCCTGACTTCTCAGGAGGAGTTATTGTAATAGAATTAAAGGTTGCCTCAAGCTCAAAGTCCACGGTATTTTTGAGCAATTCTGCCGCAGAGGTGTTTACCGCCGACAGGAGAGTTCCCGTCAGGAGTATAACCATAGCAAGACATAAGATTCTGAATTTTTTCTTCATAATTATTTCCTTTCTCTTTTATTTTACTTTTTGGGAACGAGCTTCTCGGTACCGCCCATGTAGGGTCTTAATGCTTCGGGGATATTTACGGAGCCGTCTGCGTTTAGGTTGTTCTCAAGGAAAGCAATAAGCATACGGGGGGGAGCAACAACGGTGTTGTTGAGAGTGTGGGCAAAGTATTTGCCGTTTTCCTTAGAGCTTACGCGAATTTTCAGTCTGCGAGCCTGTGCGTCGCCTAAGTTAGAGCAAGAGCCAACCTCGAAATACTTCTGCTGGCGAGGCGACCATGCTTCAACGTCCACGGACTTAACCTTTAAGTCAGCCAAATCTCCGGAACAGCACTCAAGGGTGCGTACGGGAATATCAAGACTTCTAAAGAGGTCAACCGTGTTCTGCCAGAGAATGTCGAACCACTTGGGGCTGTCCTCGGGCTTACAAACAACAATCATCTCCTGCTTTTCGAACTGATGAATTCTGTAAACACCGCGCTCCTCAATGCCGTGTGCGCCCTTTTCCTTTCTGAAACAGGGAGAGTAGCTTGTCAGGGTGTAGGGAAGCTCCTCCTCCTTATTTACGGTGTCGATAAACTTACCAATCATGGAATGCTCGCTTGTGCCGATAAGGTAAAGGTCCTCGCCCTCAATCTTATACATCATTGCGTCCATTTCGGCAAAGCTCATAACGCCTGTTACAACCTCTGAGCGAATCATGAAAGGCGGTACGCAGTAGGTAAAGCCCCTGTCGATCATGAAATCTCTCGCATAGGAGATAACGGCGGAGTGAAGCCTTGCGATATCGCCCATGAGGTAGTAGAAGCCGTTGCCTGCTACCTTTCTTGCGGACTCTAAGTCAATTCCGCAGAAGCGCTCCATAATTTCGGTATGATAGGGCACCTCGAAATCGGGAGTTACAGCCTCGCCGTAACGCTTAACCTCTACGTTTTCGCTGTCGTCCTTGCCGATAGGAACGGAAGGGTCGATAATGTTGGGAATAGTCATCATAATCTTTGTGATCTTCTCGGAAAGCTCGGCTTCCTTAGCCTCAAGCTCTTGCAGCTTTTCAGCCTGAGAGGTAACGAGAGCCTTCATCTCCTCGGCTTCCTCAAGCTTTTTCTGTCCCATCAATGCGCCGATTTTCTTGGAGTTTGCGTTTCTCTGCGCACGAAGCTCGTCTGCCTCTTTCTTTGCGGCACGGCTCTGTTTATCAAGCTCAATTACCTCGTCAACAAGGGGGAGCTTGGAGTCCTGGAACTTATTTTTGATGTTCTGTTTAACAATTTCGGGGTTTTCTCTTAAAAATTTAATATCAATCATGATTTTTCTCCTCTATGTAAAAATTCCTGCTAAGAGCGGATTTGCTCGCAAGCATAGGATTATTTTTCTTCCAATTTATTGGCGATATCCATAAGCTCGCCTATGCTGTAAAACTCAAGAGTCAAAAGTCCGGCCTCGCCTTTTCCCTTGGAAACGGTGACCTTTCTGCCTAAATGCTCCGTCAGCGCCATTTCAACTTCCCTGTAAATAACAGGCTTTGAGGTGCTTCGGGCTTCCGTGGGGGGAGTGCGCTTTTCTTTCTTAGGCTTTAGGAGTTTTTCGGTTTCTCTTACGGATAAGCTCCTGTCAACAATCTCGTTTGCCAGCTTAATTATCTGCTGAGGGTCCTCTATGGCTGAAAGCGCTCTTGCGTGACCTGCCGAAAGCTTTGAGTCCGAGACCATAGCCTGTACTTCCTCGGGCAGCTTCAGAAGTCTCAGGGCGTTTGCGATTGCAGGCCGGGATTTTCCCATAGCGTTTGCAATATCCTCCTGAGTCATATCGTAATTCTGCTGAAGTGTGAGGTAGCCTTTTGCTTCTTCAATAGGGCTTAGGTCCTCTCTCTGTAGGTTTTCGATAAGGGCAAGCTCCATGGTTTTGTGGTCTGAAAGCTCCCTGATAACTGCGGGGATTTCCGTGAGACCTGCCATACGGGAAGCCCTGAAACGTCTTTCGCCGGCTACTATCTGATAGCCGCCGCCCAAAAGAGGTCTTACCAGAATTGGCTGCAAAACTCCGTTTTCTTTAATGCTTTCCGACAGCGCAGAGAGCGCCTCTGCGTCAAATTCTGTTCTGGGCTGAGAACGGTTTGGCTCGATATCCTCCAGCTTTAAGAGGACTGTGTTCTCCCCCGCTTCGCTTACATTCTCTCTGAAAATTGCGTCAAGGCCTTTTCCAAGGCCGCCGGGTTTCTTTGCCATTAGCCTCTCTCCTTTTTAAGTATTTCTTTTGCCAGGTCCATGTATGCCTTTGAGCCCTTGCAGGATGCGTCATAGTAGATTACAGGCTGGCCGTAGCTGGGTGCTTCGGAAATTCTCACACCTCTCGGTATCGGGGTTGAGTAAACCCGTCGGGGGAAGTATTTTTTAACCTCGTTTACTACTTGCTGAGTCAGGTTAAGTCTGCCGTCGTACATTGTGAGGATAACTCCCTCAACATCCAGGTGAGGATTATACATTCTCTTGACCCTGCGAACTGTGTTCATAAGCTGTGAAAGTCCCTCGAGAGCATAGTACTCGCACTGAATGGGAATCAGCACCGTGTCAGATGCGTTTAGGGAATTGGTGGTAATAAGTCCCAAAGACGGAGGACAGTCAATGAAAATGTAGTCGAAATCTGCTTTTATGGGGAGAAGTGCGGCTTTAATGAGAGCCTCTCGCTTATCCCTGTCTACAATTTCAAGCTCAGCCGCGGCTAAGTCAAGACTTGAGGGGATTACAGCAAGGTTTTGAAATTCCGTCTGAACAATCGCCCCTGAAGCCTTTTCGTCATTTACTAAAATATCGTAGGTCGTTACCTTTGCACTTCGGCGGTCAACCCCGACTCCCGAGGTGGCGTTTCCCTGAGGGTCAACGTCAACAAGGAGGGTTTTTTTACCCAAAGCGCCGAAAGCCGCCGCCAGATTTACGGCGCTTGTGGTTTTTCCTACGCCGCCTTTCTGGTTGGAAACAGCAATAATCTTTGCCAAATCTATCACCTTTTTAGAAAAAATAAACTCTAAGCCTAATTCTATCATATATAAGGTGAAAATAAAAGAGTTTTGAGTTATTTTGGGAGATTTTTTTGTAATGAAGGAGGAAAACGGGACTTTGCTAATGTTTCACGTGAAACAAAGACCTTTCACCGTAAGCGGCTAAACGCCAAAAGGCACACAGAAAAACTGTGTGCCTTTTGACAAGGGGTTCAGATAAGGAAATGGGTATGAGTGGACGGGTGCAAGGCACCCTAAGGGGAAAGCGTTTTTTCTCTCGGTGAGAGTAAGAAATTTCTATGCCGGGCGTGGCGAAATCTTTTCAATATCTCGTGAGACTTCACCTTAAGCAAAGAAGTATCATCGTTCTATGCAGAGCGGTTTTTGCTCTTTATGGCGGCAGCCTTCGGGATTTTAACCCGGTACTCTATAAATTCGTCGGTTTCATGCTTTTCGCTTTCGGCATTTATTCCCGAAAGCCGCATGGTATCAACGGCTTTTGTTATTGTGTTTACGAAAATTCTGACGTCCTTTATGACGTAGCGGCTCTCTCGGTGAGGCTTTTTGAGCAGTTCTTCCTCGTAGAGCAACTTCGCTACCTCATTTTCGGTGTCTTTTGCCGAGAGTCCTTCTGCCACGATTTTGCTGAGAATTTCCCGCCTTGTGCGTGGGTCCTCAATTCTCAAAAGTGCTCTTGCATGTCTTTCGGAAAGTCCTGCGCCTAATATCCAGTCCTGCTCCTCGAAGCTGAGCTTCAGAAGCCTCAGCTTATTTGATAGGGTTGACTGCTTTTTTCCGAGCTTTGCGGCGGCTTCCTCCTGAGTTATATTGTACTTTCTGATGAGCCGTTCTATGCCTCGGGCTTCCTCGAACATATTAAGGTCTGCTCGCTGCAAATTTTCAAGGAGAGCGAACACCGCCGATTCCTTGTCGGTACATTTTATAAGCACACAGGGGACCTTTGTGAGTCCTGCCAAGGCGGCGGCGCGAAGCCGTCTTTCTCCTGCCACAAGCTCGTACTCCGAAGCACTAATTCTGCGAACTGTTAAAGGCTGCAGGATTCCGCTGGTGGCAATAGATTGAGAGAGCATTCTAAGCTCGTCCTCGTCGAAGGTTTTTCGCGGCTGAGTGCGATTAGGGCGAATTTGAATTGTTGGTATTTGTAAGACCTTGTTTTCGTCTTTTTCCCTAAACACCGTATTCAACTCCTGTCCCTTTGCTGTGGCTATATGATACCACGGACAAAGGGGTGAGATTTGTCGCAGTTTGAGCGATATTTTTAGGAGTTTTCGGGAATTTTTCGAGGATATCAATAATTTTTCTCGTACCCTGTCGTAATTTAATACTGAAATCCCAGAGCTAAAGTCTTTGCAGAGTAAAAATTTCGGAAAAAAAGCCCCGACGGAGAAGTCGGAGCTGTTTTCTACAAGGGTTTATTTTTAATCTGAGAATTATGTCGGGGATATTTCGCAGGAGTTTTTGAGATTTTCTCCGTAACAATCAGCGAACGTGAGCTTTCATCAGAGAGAGAATACTCAATTACCTCTTTCACTTTTCCGCCTAAGAGGGAAATTCCCTTAGAGGACTCCGAGAGCTCCTCTGCGGCCTTAGGGCCTTTCATGGCCACGAAAAGTCCCCCAACCTTAGTATACGGCAGGCAGTATTCGCAGAGCACGCTCTGCCGCGCAACAGCCCGAGAGGTTACGAAATCAAACTTTTCTCTGTACTTTCGGTTGTTTGCGCCCTCCTCGGCGCGACAGTGCAGAATTTCTGCGGTAAGCCCGATTTTAGCAAGTACGTCGGCAAGAAACAGAAGTCTTTTATTAAGCCCGTCCAAGAGGGTGAGCCTGATATCCGGTCTGGCAATTAAAAGAGGTATTCCCGGAAAACCTGCCCCTGTGCCTACGTCAATAACCTTTGCGTTTTCTTTGATACCGACCTTTGAAAGCAGACAAAGGCTATCGGCAAAATGCTTCACTATAACCTCGCTTTCCTCGGTAATGGCGGTTAAGTTCATCTTTTCGTTGTATTCAATCAGCATACCGTAGTAGGTCTTGAAATTCTCAAGGGCTTTCGTTGAAAGCTCAACTCCTACTGACTTTGCTTCGTTATAGAGTTTTTCACTAAAGGTCATTTTATCACGGCTTTCTGTAAAGGAGTGAATATTCTCAAAAATAAGCATATCTGTGCGCGGCTATATTATCGGCAGAAATTATCCGCACAGCTATCACAGCTCAAATTTCGTCCGCCGGCAAGCTATTTGCTCAGCCAGATAACAAGCACACTTATATCCGCAGGAGATACTCCGGAAATTCTGCTTGCCTGGGCGATATTTATAGGCTTAATCTTGTTGAGCTTTTCCTGTGCTTCAAGGCGAAGTCCGGTAATCTCACGGTAATCTATATCCGTTGGGAGAGCTTTTTCGCTCATTCTGTTTACTTGCTCGACTCTATCGATCTGCTTTTTAATATATCCTGCGTATTTTACCTCAATTTCAGCCTCCTCAAAGACGCTTCTATGTCTTTCGGGGCGGTTTGCGTCAAGCTCTTTCAAATCCTCGTAGGTAATCTGAGGACGTCTCAGAAGGTCGGCAATTTTAACTCCCGTTGTCACGGGAGATGTTTCACGTGAAACAAGTATCCTGTTAAGCTCCTCTGAGGGTGGGAGAGTTGTATTTTCTATTCTCTCAATCTCCTCTTTTATCTCGGCTTGCTTTTTGAGGAATTTTTCGTACCTCTCCTGTGAGATAAGCCCGATATTGTAGCCCAGAGGAGTAAGTCTTGCGTCGGCGTTATCCTGACGGAGAATAAGCCGGTACTCGCTCCTTGAGGTCATCATTCGGTAGGGCTCATTTGCTCCCTTGGTAATAAGGTCGTCAATGAGAGTACCTATGTAAGAGGAACTTCTGTCGAGAATAAGCGGCTCCTTACCTAAAGCACTCAGGGCGGCATTAATTCCTGCAATAAGTCCTTGGGCGGCGGCTTCCTCATATCCGGAGCTTCCGTTAAACTGTCCTGCGCCGTAAAGTCCCTTAAAGTTTTTGAATTCAAGGGTAGCTGTAAGGGAAAGAGGGTCTACGCAATCATACTCGATTGCATAAGCAGGCCTCATAACCACTGCGTTCTCAAGTCCCTTAATGGTATGGTAAAACTTAACCTGCACTTCCTCGGGGAGTGACGAGGACATACCCTGTAAGTACATTTCCTCAGTATCAAGACCGCAGGGCTCTATGAAAAGCTGATGTCTCTCCTTGTCCTTGAAGCGCATAATTTTATCCTCTAAAGAGGGGCAGTAGCGAGGGCCGATACCCTCAATTGCGCCGCCGTAGAGAGGACTTCGGTGGATATTATCCAAAATAATCTGCTTTGTATTTTCGTTTGTCCAGCTTATATGGCAGAGCACCTTGTTCTCGCCCATATTTTCCGTTTCAAAGGAGAAAGGCTGGGGAGGTTCATCTCCTGCCTGCTCACAAAGCTCACTAAAGTCAATACTCGAGCGCAAAACTCTTGCGGGAGTGCCTGTCTTAAACCGTCTCAGAGGAAGCCCTAATTCCTTCAGGCTCTTTCCCAAGGCGGTTGCGGCAAAGGTGCCGTCGGGTCCGCCCTCATAGGATACTTCGCCTACGAAAATTTTGCCGCCTAAGAAGGTACCTGTGGCTATGATAACTTTTTTCACAGAGAATACTGCGCCCATTTGGGTTGTCAGTTCCCATGAATACTCGTCAGCTTCAATGTTATTAATAGATACTATTTCTGCTTGACGAAGCTCAAGATTCTCTTGAAGCTCGATTTTATGCTTCATGGTTTGTGAGTATTTTACACGGTCAATCTGTGCTCTCAGGGAATGTACCGCAGGGCCTTTTCCCCGATTGAGCATTCTCATCTGCAAAAAACATTCGTCGGCGGTCTTGCCCATTTCTCCGCCTAAGGCATCAATTTCTCGAACCAGGTGTCCCTTTGCCGTGCCGCCGATAGAGGGATTGCACGGGCAATTACCCACGTTATCCATATTAATTGTGAATATAAGGGTTTTCATGCCAAGACGCGCCGCGGCGAGAGCCGCTTCAATGCCTGCGTGACCGGCGCCGATAACCGCTACGTCATAGTTTCCTGCTTTATAAGTTACCATTTTTCGTACCTTTTTCAAAAAATTAAAAATATTTTTCAGAAAATTGCATTAAATACTGCAATTTTTCCCTGTTTTTTACCAGTATATATAAGGAGTTTTTATAACACCTTATGTTTACTCTTTACATTTTGAGAGGAAAATAAGAGAAAATTACTTTCCTAAACAGAAGTTATGGAAAACCTCGTTTACTACGGCTTCGCTGACGCTCTCTCCCGTTAGCTTCATAAGATTTTCTATTGTTTCCTCAATGCAGACCGTTACCGCATCCAAGGAAAAACCAAAGGTAAGGGCATTTTCAGCTTCATTTAGGGAGCGAAGTGCCGAAACTACTGTTTCCCTTTGGGCTTCACTTGAGAGAATTCCTGCAGAAGCGTCGAAATTTTCCGCCCCTATAACTTCCGTTATTGCTTTTTCAAGCTCTTCCTCTCCTACTCCCTCTTTTGCGCTAAGGCAGACGGTTTTTCCTATTTTTTCTTTAATATAGGAGTCATCGAGCTTCTTTTCTAAATCCGTTTTATTGATTACCGCGACACAGGGAATCTGAGAAAGTGAATCAACAAGCTCCCTATCCTCCTGCGAAAATTCCTCGCTGCCGTCAAAAACAGCTAAAACCAAGGCTCCGCTGTTCAGTCTTTGACGGGCTTTAAGCACACCGATTTTCTCAACTGGGTTGTCGGTTTCGCGGATTCCTGCCGTGTCGGAAAGTCTAAGTACAAGATCTCCGAGAATAACCGTTTCCTCAACAACATCTCGGGTTGTACCGGGAATATCGGTAACAATACTCTTGTCAAAGCCGGAAAGAAGATTCATAAGGGTTGATTTTCCCACGTTGGGCTTGCCCACGATTACCGTGTCAACACCCTTTGTGACGGATTTGCCCCTGTCGTAGTCATCAATTAGCTTTCTAAGACTTTTATCTGAATTTTTAAGGGTTTCAAGGACAGCGAAATCCTCAACCTCGGGGATATCCTCTTCAGGATAATCTGCCCAGGCGCTTAAATGTGCGGCAAGGGTCAAAAGCTCAGCCTTCACCTTGGAAATTTTCTTTGAAAGTGCGCCTTCACGCACAGAAATTGCGGCTCTCGCTGCCTGTCTGCTCTTTGCTGAGATAATATCCATAACGGACTGAGCTTCCAAAAGGTCCATTTTTCCGTTTAAGAAGGCTCTTTTGGTAAATTCTCCCGGCTCTGCTAAAACAGCACCGTTACTCAGTACCACTCTCAGCACCTGTCTTGTCACAAAAAGTCCTCCGTGACAGCAAAGCTCAACTACGTTTTCACCCGTGAAGCTCCTCGGTGCACGGTAAACTATGGCAACGGCTTCGTCAAGAACTTCTCCGTTTTCAAGAATTTTTCCGTAAGATGCGGAGTATCCCTCGAGGGCTCTGAGAGCCTTTGAGCTTATGGGTGAGAAAACCTTGTCCGCAATAGATATTGCGTCCTCGCCGGATATTCTGATTATTCCGATTCCGCCCTCTCCTTGGGCGGTACTTATAGCGGCAATAGTATGTTCTTTCATAGTATCAAAATCCTTATAAAATAGATAAGGGCGCACCTTTAGAAAAAATATGCTGGATATGTGAATTTTCTAATGGAATTATTCCAAAATTTATTACTTTCAGCTTTTTCTGAAAAATAAATAGGGCAGCTTGCCGCCGCCCTATAAACCGACGTCTAATCCGCCGTTATTTATTAAAAATAAGTAGATGTAAGAGTAAACAGATATTTATACTGACTTACCCTTATTCTGAAAATTATCCTATTCTGCCGTAAAGACCGGCGCCGTCTCCCTCGTTAATAGGTGCACGCTTAGGTGCATCCTCCGCTAATTCGGGAGCACTTACGCTTCTCTTCGGGCGTCTGTCATAGCCTCTTGAGCGTCCGCCGCGGTTAAAGCTCTTGGGAGCCTTGGGGTCGGGACCGATAACAACGTGTCTGTTGAGATTTTCTCCCTCACTCCATGATATTGCGCCGTTTACCTTTTGAACTGCGGTATGGATAATTCTTCTCTCGTAAGGATTCATAGGCTCTAAGCTGGTCTTATGACCGGTTTTAATAGCCTTAAATGCCAGCTTTCTGCCTAAAATCTCAAGAGTTTTTTCTCTCTTTTCGCGGAAATCACCTGTATTGATGGTGACCTTATAATATGCGTTTTCAACATGGTTTGCAACTAAGCCTGTAAGATACTGGAGAGCGTCTAAGGTTTCGCCGCGTCTGCCGATAACAAAGCCTACATCCTCACCGGCAAGGTCAATTGTAACGCCGTTTTCGTCGGTTTCCTTAACATCTAAGGTAACTCCCTCAAGACCCATACCAACGAGAACTTTTTTTAGAAAATCTACTGCTGTGTCAGCGGGACTTGTTTTAATAAAAGCGCGTACCTTTGCCTTACATCCGCCGAATAAACCAAAAACCTTTTTCTCGGCTCTCTGGATAATTTCAAATTCAGCTTCGTAGGTTTCAACACCTAACTGTCTGCAAGCATCCTCTTGAGCCTGCAATTCGGTATCGCCGATACCGATAGCTTCTTTTATCATGATTTCGCCTTCTTGCTAAAATAATTATAGTAGCAGCGCATGAGTCTGCGCCTTTAATTTCAAAAGTAATAAGCTCAGAAATTATCTGAGACTGCGTACTCTGCCTTCCTCCTGCTTGAGAAGCGCCACGCGGGCAGCCTCGCCTCTTGCAGTAAGCATGCCGGGACCGAAGAAATAATGCATAACAAGGGACTGCACAAATCCGAATATAGTCGAAGCAATCCAATAGAAACCAACTGCTGCGGGAACCGTATAAGCGATATATGCAGAGAAAAGGGGCAGAGCAAAGAGCATGACAGTCATACATCCCTGACCGCTTGCGCCGCTGCCGTTTAGCTTCTGAATAATAAACTGGGAAGCAACAGAGGTTACAAAGCACAGTCCGGGAATTATCAGATAGACAGAAAAGCCCTTGCTGCCGGGGGTAGTGAGCAGGTTAAGTCCCGCAAAATCAAAGGAATTACAGAAATTACCGATAGCTTCAATAGAAGTATTTGAATTTGCAAAGCAATTTTGAACTGTCTCAAAGCTGCCGAAATGCTTAATAATATCAATCTGACCGCCGTACATGGCTGTGGGGCTTACGTCAATACCGGGAATGGCAACTAAAGCGGATTTTGCATTATTTACCATATTTGCATCCAAATGGAGAGTATTGGTTAAGGGATAAGCAACTGCGTAGAAAACTCCCAGCATAATGAGCATGGGAACAATAGAGGGCAGACAGCTTCCGTAGGGAGAAGCTCCCTCTTTCTGATAGAGTTTTTGGGTCTCTTCGTTAAGCTTTTCTCTATTGTTTGCATATTTCTTCTTAAGCTCTGCCATCTGCTTCTGAAGCTTAGCGTTCTTAGCCATAGACTTCTGCTGTTTTATGGAAGCAGGGAAGAGGACAGCCTTGGAAAGCAGGGTAAAAAGAATAATAGCTAAAGCGTAGCTATTGAAAAGCTGATATGCAATCCAGAGAACATAGCCGAATAAGCTACCTATAAATTGGAAAATAATATCCATAAGCTTAACCTTTCTTAATTTTTACTTTTTTCTCAGGAACAGGGTCAATACCTCCCTTAGAAAAGGGGTTACACCTGAGTAATCGCCAAAGGGCAAGGAAAAAGCCTTTGAAAGCGCCGAAGGTTTCAATAGCCTCAAGGGCATACTGAGAGCAAGTGGGGTAATATTTGCACCGAGGGGGAGTATTGGGCGAAATCTTGGTCTGATAAAATCTTATCATTTTAAGCATGAGCTTTTTCATTGACAGTTCTCCAAAATTCCTGCTTCCGAAAGCTGTTTTTTCATAGCCGAAAGTATGCTTGTACTCTTAACAAAGGGAGTTTTTCCCCTTGCTACAAAAACCAAATCGTATCCGGGCTTGATTTTTTCGGATATTTCTCTCAGTGCGGCTCTTATCACTCGTCTTGAGCGATTGCGCTCTACGGCTTTTCCGATTTTCTTTGAGGTGGTTATTCCGATTCTAAGGTTATTATTTTTATTTTTGATTACATAGGTAACCAGTATTGGAGAAACAAAGGACCTGCCCCTTTGGTAGGCACGTCTGAAATCTCTGTTTTCACATAAAGTGACTAATTCACTCATCTAACCACCCAAAGTTTCCTAAAAAGCGTTTTCCTTATAAAACAAGAAAAATCTCACTAAAAAGAAAGACCACTCGGAGGTGGTCCTAACTTTTAGTAAGAGAGTCTCTTTCTGCCTTTTGCTCTTCTGCGAGCAAGGACCTTGCGTCCGTTCTTGTCGGACATTCTTTTTCTGAAGCCGTGCTCCTTCTTTCTGTGGAGCTTCTTGGGTTGATATGTTCTAAGCATATTAATCCTCCTTTCGGATACATAACCTTACAATTTAGCATTATAACTCAAAACTTAACGATAGTCAATAAAAATTTTTCCGATTTTTTTAAGTTAAATGAAAATTTTTCTATGCCACAATATCTTGTATAAATCGGCTCTTTTAGCCACAATTTATGACACAAAAATTCAAACGTCACAGGGAGCATTATAAAATGTTATATATACTTTATATATGCAAATTTTTTATAGCAAAAAGCATTGATTTTTTATTAGATTTTTGATAAAATGGAGGATGTATAATAATGGAC